>JBDRVE010000016.1 GCA_039801725.1 candidate division WOR-3 bacterium
TCAAATACTTATATAAAATTTCTGCCAAATAAAAAGTTTCCATACAGGAAACTGGGAAAGTGAGGTAAGTTATTGAAAAATAAGGAGTTATAAAATAGTCAAAAATTTTCATATTTTAAGAATTTAATTGATTTAGTTTAGAATACTTTTTATTTGACTTTTTATCTTTATTATATCTATTATTTATTTTTTTGGTTGGTTATGTTTTCTAAATTTGTTGGAAAATTATTAAGAAATTTAAGGAAGTTAAGGGGATATAAGATAAAAGATATTGCTAAGTTTTGTAGAAAGACAGGTTCTTATATTTCAAAGTTGGAAAGGGGTAAGATTAAGGAGCCTTCATTGGTTATTATTTTGAATTATTTAAGGGGATTACAAGTATCTTATTCAGAATTTTTTAAAGAGATTGAGGATTGGGAGATGAATAAGATTTTAAGGAAAAAGGAGAAGAAAGAGAAATATGAGAAAGATGTTGAGAGATATCTGGTCGGTATAAAATATCCGAGAAAAACATTTATTAACTTTCCAAAATATCTGGCAGCAAAGATAAAAAATTATTTATTACCTTTTAATCTTTCTAATGATTTGATTGAAAAGTATATTAATTTTGGTGAAGAGTTTTTTCGCTCTTTATTAAGAATTTATGAAGGGAAAGGAGATGAAAAGGTTATTGAAAAATTAATGGAAAAGGCGGATAAAGATGGTTTAAAGACATTTTCTCCTAATTTTTTATCAGAAGTTATGAAGATTGTTAAAAAATGGTTTAAAAGGGAATTAAAAAGAAAGAGATGTGTTAAGCCGATAACTGATAGGAAGATAAAGAAAATGGTTGAAGGTTATCAAAGATATATGGAGGAGTGGTTAAATGTTGAAGGTGAGGCAAAGAAGGTTCTTTTTAATAAAGGAATAAAAATACTTGATATAAAAAGTTATTTGAATATATTAAGAAAATATCATTCTTTAAAAAGAAAAGGAGAGATAAAGAAGTTAGATAAATTCAAAGAAGATTTGGAAAAAGAAATTACTACCGCTCAGTTAGATAAAGATATAAGTAGAGGAATTGATAAAAGTAGTTGATAAGGTTTTGGAGAAATAGTTTATTTTCTTATTATTAATTTTCCTTGTAAATTGCCAAACCCTAACAAAATAGATGCCAGTTTTAATATCGGAAAGAGAAAGAGAGTTTCTTTTATTAGATATTTTTATATTCTTAACCAATCTTCCTGAGATATCATATATTTTTAAACGATCAACATTTTCTAGTAAAGAGATATTAAAATAGGAATTAGCAGGATTGGGATAGATTTTAAATGTATACTGGTAAATTGATAGAATTTTCCAAAAATCCGATAAGTAAATGCTGGTTTGTGATTGCCGCCGAACGTTATTAACCGGTCTTGTCTGCCAACCATTATTACGAGAAATACAAATTCCTTCGCGGTCCAAAACCCTTGTTTATGGAGTTACTCGGGCACCATAAATAGCAGAAACGCTGTTCTGATGGTCTTCCCAAATAACAAAATAATTGTTGCCATCAAAAGCAATCTGAGAAGAAGATTGGTCATAGATTGCAGTGGAGATAGGAATTCCCGAGGTATCTAAAATAGCCCCATTTTGAGAAACCCTTGGACCAAAAATATCTAAAGAACCACTCCGATTATCGATCCAAACAATAAAATAATTTACTCCGTAAAAGCAATTGCTGGTGAAGATTGATTATCCGGTGCTGGACCATAAATAAGTGTGTTATCAATAAGAAATTCTTCAAGATTTTTCCCCAAAATAAATGAAGAAAATAAAAAGATAATTAGAATTTTTCGCATTAGAAGTTTTTAAAATTTATTATTTTTAATTTATCTTAAAACTTTAACTACTTTATTAAATTTAATCTCTTTTGTTTTAATTTGTAATTGGTAAACTCCTGATTTTAAGTCAGTTAAATCTAAGGTGATGGGAGTTTCTTTTTTAACAGGTAAGTTTTTAATCATTCGTCCATCTTTCGTATAAATCTTTAATTCTTTTATCTCAAAGTTTTTGGGATAGATTAATTTCGCATAGTTTTTTGCTGGGTTAGGTTGGATAATAAATTTTTTGATATATTCTTTTATAAGGTGTTCGGCGATCTCTACTCCTAACTGATAATATTCACAGGTTCTTAAAATATTAGTATCCGCACCTTGTCTACCACCAAATATCCACATTCCTGGTGTACCTTGGGAGCCAAGGGGTTCTGGAATTAATACACCGGCATGATTTCTTCGGGCAGAATTTAAGTTAGTAAAAGTTGACCAACTATTCGTTTCGATATCATAGATAAAGCATTGGGGAGTCTCGTTAGGCCATTTTCCATTACCGGCAATAATAATTTTATTCCGGAAAGGAAAAGGAGAGGTTGAATCAAAACCAAATGCCCTTGTCTCACCAGAGGAATCTGGCAAATCAGCAATTCTTTGCCAGCCGGATTCAGGTGCGGAAAGGGATAATACTTCACAATATTTCTGAGCTCTTAAATAAATACCGTCATAAATACAACCACCAAAGGCATATAATTTACCATTAACAACACAAGTGCTAATATAAACCCTTGCTAATCCTAAAGAAGGTAATTGAGACCAACGGGCACCTGGTGTAGTTTCCGGATTATACATCCAAACCTGATTTGTTGTATAAGGTGAGATATTAGAATTAAAGCCACCAAGAACATAAAGACGATTATTATAAACAGCAGCATCCGGTGTCAGATAAGGTTGACCACTTAAAAGCCCAGGAAAAGAATCAGTTCCAATAATCGCAACATTATTGCTTAAAGGATAATAAACTTGCACTGCTCGAGTAAATGTGCCTGCCTGAGTTCTGCCGCCAACGATATATAAACCATAAGTATCCGGATGAGTAGTATCCCGAAGGATACAAATAGTATAATTAGAGACAGGAATTAGCATACTTCTACCTACCTGATAATAGGTTAATGATTCCGGATTAAAGCACCAGATAGTTCCATCGGTATTATTATCTGCTAATCTACCACCCAGAAAATAAACTTTTCTTGTTATCGGAAAATATTCGCCATCAAATCGCCAGAACCGAAAACCCGTTTGTGGTCCATATTGCCAAGTTTGCGAGAAGATAATAGAAAATAAAAATAAACCCATTATTAAAATTTTAATATTTTTTTTCTTCATCATACCTCCTTTTTTACATTTTTCATTTACAACATAATTATATAAGTAATTTTCAAATTAAGTCAATAATTATAATTATTTGACTTTTTAATATTTTTAAGCATAATTTTATTTATGGAAATTACGATAATTGGAACGGGTTATGTAGGTTTAACAACCGGTGCTTGTTTCGCTCATATTGGTCATAAAGTAATTTGTGTGGATAATGATGAGAAAAAAATTGATTTATTAAATCAAGGGATTATTCCTATTTATGAGCCAAAACTTGATAAAATAGTGGAAGAAGCAAAGAAGAAAGGTTTGATTTCTTTTACAACTGATATTGCCTATGGTGTGAAAAACTCAAAAGTTCTTTTTATCGCTGTTGGTACTCCACCCAAAGAGACCGGCGAACCAGATTTATCTTATGTGGAAAATGTCGCCTCCCAAATTGGTGAATATATGGATTCTTATCGGTTAATTGTGGAAAAAAGTACGGTACCAGTAAAGACTGCTCAATGGATAAGAACAACTATTGCCCGTTTTAATAAGAAGAAAGTTGATTTTGATGTGGCAGTAAATCCAGAATTTTTAAGAGAGGGTAGTGCGGTTGATGATTTTTTACATCCGGATAGAATTGTCATTGGTGTAGAAAATAAAAGGGCAGAAGAGATTTTATTAGAAATTTATAAGCCAATAAAGGCACCAATTTTAGTTACTGATTTAGCAAGTGCCGAATTGATTAAACATGCTTCCAATGCTTTTTTGGCAATGAAAATTTCTTTTATTAATGCGATCGCAATAATTTGTGAAAAAGCCGGTGCCGATGTTGAAATGGTAGCAAAAGGTATGGGACTGGATAAAAGAATTGGTCCCCATTTTTTAAAAGCAGGTGTTGGTTATGGTGGTTTCTGTTTTCCCAAGGATTTAGCAGCCTTTATTAAAATTGCGGAAGAATTGGGCTACGACTTCCGGCTTTTAAAAGAAGTTGCCCAAATTAATGAAAAACAGAAAGAATATTTTGTAAAAAAAATTGAAAAGGTATTATGGAATTTAAAAGATAAAAATATCGGTGTTTTAGGTCTTTCTTTTAAGCCAAATACCGATGATATAAGGTTTGCTCCGGCTTTGGATATAATTAATTTATTAAAAAAAGAAGGGGCAAGAATTAAGGCTTATGACCCAAAGGCGATGGAAAAAGCCAAAGAAGTTATAAAAGATATTATTTATTGCGATAATCCCTACGATGTGTGTAAGGATGCTGATTGTTTAGCCTTGATAACTGAATGGGAAGAATTTGCCTATTTAGATTTTGCAAAAATAAAAAGTTTAATGCGACAGCCAATTATTTTTGATGGTAGAAATTTTTTAGATAAAGAAAAACTTATTAGTTTAGGATTTCAATATTACGGAATTGGCAAGAGATAAAACATTAATAATTACCGGTGGAGCAGGATTTATCGGTTCCTATCTTTGTGAGCATTTTATTAAAGAAGGGTATAAAGTAATTTGTATTGATAATTTGGTTACCGGAAAAGAAGAAAATATTTCTCATCTTTTGAAAGAGGAAAATTTTACATTTATAAAAGAAGATGTGAATGAAATTGATAAAAATCTTTTTAAAGATAAAAATATTGAAGCCGTTTTTCATTTTGCTTCACCGGCTAGTCCCAAGGATTACTTTACTTATCCATTATTAACCTTAAAAACTAATGCTTTTGCTACTTATAATCTCTTAGAACTATCAAAAGAGAAAAAAGCAATTTTCTTTCTGGCTTCTACTTCAGAAGTTTATGGTGACCCACAAGTTTCTCCGCAACATGAAGAGTATTGGGGATATGTGAATCCTTGTGGACTTCGCTCAGTATATGATGAAGGTAAAAGATTTGCTGAGAGTTTAACAATGGCTTACCATCGACAGCATAATGTTTCGGTTAGAATTGCCAGAATATTTAATACCTATGGTCCGAGAATGCGAGTAGATGATGGAAGGGTAATTCCTAATTTTATCAATCAGGCACTAAAAGGCGATGATATTACAATTTATGGTGACGGTAATCAAACCAGAAGTTTTTGTTATATTGATGATTTAGTTGATGGTTTAATAAAGCTTTTTTACTCTAATTATTGCCAACCAATAAATTTAGGAAACCCTGAGGAAATAAAAGTAATTGAATTGGCAAAAAGAATAATTTCTTTAACTAATTCAAATTCTAAAATTGTTTATCTATCTCCTTATCCTGATGATCCCCATCGGCGATGTCCAGATATAAGAAAAGCAAAAGAGATATTAAAATGGGAACCGAAAATTAGTTTAGAAGAAGGTTTAAGAAAAACCATTGATTATTTTAAGTCCTTTTAAAATCAGTATTTTTAAACAGTGTCCTTTAAGATACAAATTTCATTATATTGATAGACTTTATAAAAAATATAAAAAAGAGAGAAACTATTTAAGTTTTGGTGACTCCTTACATCGGACATTAAGAGATTTTTTTAAAATTTCTTTAGAGGAAAGGACTTATGAAAATTTAGAAAAGATTTATCGAAAGAATTGGTTAAGAAAAGGATACTCTTCCATTGAGGAAGAAAGGAGATGGGGTTTGAAAGGTTTAAGAATATTAAAAAATTTTTATAAGGAAGAAGAGTTAAAAATCCGGCCATTTTTGGTTGAAAAAAGTTTAAAAGGATATTATCGGTCCTTCGGTTTATACGGAAGAATTGATCGTGCTGATTTAATAAGCGAAAATGAGGTTATTATTATTGATTATAAAACAGGCAAAATAAGAGAAGATAAAGAGTTAAACAAAGTCAGTGCGGTGATTTATAAATTTCTTTTGGAAAAAACCTACGGCAAAAAGGTAATAAAAATAATAAATCATTATCTTTTACCTTATAAAAAAATTGTTTTTACCTTTGATGATAAAGAATTTGAAGATTATTTAAATACAGTGGTGGATATTGGGTTAGAAATTTTAAAAGAAAAAGATTTTTTACCTAAAAAGAGTCAATTTTGCCAATATTGCGATTTTTTGGAAATTTGTCCGGCCAATAAATGAGAAAGTTAAAAATTGGGATTGTTGGTTTTGGCAATTGGGGAAAAAAGATTTACCAAACATTAAAAAGTTTTTCTGGCTGTGAGATCGTGGCTATCTGTGATAAAGAGAATATAAATTTAAATGATTTAAATAATTTAAATGAAAAAATTATTATTACTAATGATTGCCAAGATTTAATAAAAATGAAATTGGATGCCGTAATAATTGCTACTCCTAATGATACTCATTATCACATTGCTCATAAATTCTTATCATCCGGAATAAATCTTTTTGTTGAAAAACCTTTGGCTACTTCTTATAAAGAAGTTTTATCTTTAATTAGTTTGGCTAAGAGAAAAAATTTAAATATTTTTACCGGTCATATTTTGCTTTATCATCCTTTGGTTATGCAATTTAAAAGATATTTAACTAAAGAGAAAAGTTGGGAATTAAAGATTTTAAGAACGAACAATTTTCTTACCACCAATGAACCGAAAGATCTTCTTTATGATTTTGGCCCTCATGATATTGGTTTGATTTTGTTTTTTTTTGGAGAAAAATTAAGCAAGAAAAATTTAGAGATTAGCAAAGGAACTATAAATTTTAATTTTTCTGTCCAAGAAGAAATTCATATTTTTGGTGTTTGGGGAAAAAATGATTCTGGAAAGGAAAGAAAAATAATTGCTAAATCAAATGGTAAAGAAATTATTTTTGATGATAATTTAACAATTTTAAAATTTATAGAAAATAAAAAGGAAAAGATGGTGAAAAGAATAGATAGAAGATTACCGTTATATTGGGAATTAAAATTTTTTTTAGATTCTCTAATTAACAAGAATATAAAAGAAAGTGTTTCTACTGAAAAAATTATGAAAATTATTGATGAATTAGAAAGATTATTATGAAAGTTTCAATAATTATTCCGGTTTATAACGAAGAAAGAACAGTTGAAAAAGTTATTAATGAAATAAAAAAAGTTCCGGTTGAAAAAGAAATAATTGTGGTGGATGATGGTTCTTGCGATCGGACGAAGGAAATATTAAGAAATATTGACAATATAAAGAAAATATTTTTTGACAAGAATCAAGGCAAGGGTTCGGCAATTCGGGCTGGTTTAAAACTAGCTACAGGCGATATAGTGATTATTCAAGATGCTGATTTGGAATATAACCCATTTGATTATTTGAATTTGATAAAACCTTTTAGGAAATATGGGACTAATATCGTTGTGTATGGTTCCCGATTTAAAGGCAGTGGTAAGTTTCTTTTCTTAAGTCGCTTAGCAAATATAATTCTTAATTTTTTTACTAACCTCCTTTTTGGTAGTAAAATTAGTGACATGGAAACTTGTTATAAGGTTTTACCTCGAAAGATAATGCTCTCTTTAAATTTAAAAAGTAAAAGATTCGAAATTGAACCCGAAATTACCGCAAAATTGTTAAAGAAAAAAATAAGGATTGTTGAAGTGCCAATTTCTTATCAAGCGCGAAAAGTAGGTAAAAAAATAAAACCAAAAGATGGCATAATTGCTTTATTAACTTTATTGTATTATCGCATTGCTTGATTTTTTTTAAATTTTTATTATAATTAAAAACTAATGTTAAATCTTTTTGATACCATAATCTTAATTCTTTATTTCGTGATTTTAGCAATTATTTCCCTTTATGGGATTCACCGATATTTTTTAATTTTTTTATATTTAAGAGCAAGAAAAAAAGTAATAACACCAAAAGATTATTTTAAAGAATTGCCGAAGGTTACTATTCAACTACCTATTTATAATGAAAAATTTGTTTGCGAAAGATTAGTCGAGTCTGTTTGTCAAATTGATTATCCTAGCGATAAATTAGAGATTCAAGTTTTAGATGATTCTACTGATGAAACTAAGGATATTTTAAAAACTTTAGTAAAAAAATACCAAGAAAAAGGAATAAATATAAAATATCTTCATCGCGACCGTCGGGAAGGATATAAGGCGGGTGCCTTGCAAGAGGGCTTACTTCAAGCGGAAGGCGATTTTATTGCAATTTTTGATGCTGATTTTGTCGTTCCTAAAGATTTTTTATTAAAAACTATTCATTACTTTACTGATGAAAAAGTTGGTTTGGTCCAGACGCGGTGGGGACATATCAATCGGAATTATTCATTATTAACTCGTTTACAAGCAATATTATTAGACGGCCATTTTATCGTTGAACATATTGCCCGTTCGCATAATAATCTATTTTTTAATTTTAATGGAACTGCCGGAATTTGGCGGAAAAAAACTTTATTGCAGGTTGGTGGTTGGGATGGCTCTACTTTGGCTGAAGATTTGGATATTAGTTTTCGGGCACAACTTTTAGGATGGAGATTCGTTTATTTGCCTCATTATGTTGTTTATGCTGAATTACCAATAGATGTAACTTCCTTTAAGGCTCAACAGTATCGCTGGGCAAAGGGAGGTGTACAAACAGCAAAGAAAATATTGGGTGCGGTATTAAATTCAAAAATTCCTTTTAAACAAAAATTGGAATCTTTTTTCCATTTAACGGCTAATTTTTCCTTTCCTTTAATATTGATTTTGACAATAATCGCTTTTCCGGCGGCGATTATTCGCTACGGACTCAATATTAAGCATATTTTAATGGTTGATTTTCCGCTTTTCTTCTTTTCCTCCTTTTCTTTCTTTTTGTTTTATCTTATTACTCAAAAAGAGCTAACGCAAAGTTGGAAAAAAGAGATAAAATATATAATTATGGCGATGTCATTGGGTATGGCCTTAGCAATTAATAATTCGGTGGCAGTTTTTGAGGCTCTTTTAAATTTGCGTTCGGAATTTATTCGAACACCCAAGTATGGAATTACTGAGGAAAAAAAATTAGTTAAAAATAATTATTCCCTAAATTTTAAAAATTCTGTTCATTATTTAGAAATTATTTTTACTTTTTATTTAATTATCGGCATTATTGCGGTTTTTTTTCAACAAATATATCTAACAATTCCTTTTCTTTTCTTTTTCCCTGTTGGATATTTTTATTTAACTTTTTTACCTAATTTGAATAAAATAAAAAATTTCTTTATAAATTATCTTGCAACAAAGTTAATGGCAGTTAACGTACTTCGACGAGATTGATTTTTCTTAAAGAATTTATTAAAATATATTATATAACCCATGAAAATAATTAATCCCCAAAAGTAGGTTTTAGTTAAAAATTTTAAAAAGGAGGAGTTAATGGATATTGAAGAACTGAAAAAAAAGAAAGTTTCAGAATTACAAGAAATTGCGAAAGCCTTAGGTATTCCTGATTTCAAAGAAAAGAAAAAACAGGAATTAGTTTTTTCAATCTTAGAAACCGAGGCTAAACAAAAAGAAGGTGAGGAAGAAAAATTAATTCCGGTAACCGGTGTATTAGAGGTATTGGAAGAAGGTTTCGGTTTTTTACGTTCGCCAGAGTATAGTTACCTAAAAAGTTCCAGCGATATTTACGTTTCGCCTTCTCAAATTAAAAAATTTGGTTTGCAAACTGGTGATACTATAAAGGGATTTGCTCGACCTCCGAAACTCAAAAATAGTGAAAAATATTATGCTCTTTTGCGAATTGACGAAGTAAATTTTCAACCACCTGAAAAAATTGTCGAAAGAATCCCTTTTGAAGAACTTACTCCCTTATATCCTACAGAAAGAATTCGTTTAGAAATTCCTTCAAAAAATGATTTGTCTTTAAGAGTTGTTGATTTATTTACGCCAATTGGTAAAGGTCAGCGAGGATTAATTGTTTCGCCACCGAGAGCGGGTAAAACTGTTCTTTTGCAAAAAATTGCTAATGCTATTGTAGAAAATCATCCAGAAATTTATTTAATAATTCTTTTGATTGATGAAAGACCTGAAGAAGTGACAGATATGGAAAGATCGGTAAAAGCGGAAGTGATTAGTTCCACTTTTGATGAGGTCCCGGAAAGACATGTGGAAGTAGCTGATATTGTTTTAGAAAAAGCAAAAAGATTAGTAGAAGCAAAGAAAGATGTGGTTATTTTGTTAGATAGTTTAACTCGTCTCGCCAGAGCTCATAATTTAGTAGTGCCTCATTCTGGAAGAACTCTTTCAGGTGGTTTAGATTCTAATGCTTTACAAAAACCTAAAAAATTTTTTGGATCCGCTAGAAATGTGGAAGAAGGTGGAAGTTTAACAATAATTGCTACCGCTTTAATTGAAACTGGTTCCAGGATGGACGAAGTAATTTTTGAAGAATTTAAAGGAACCGGTAATATGGAATTAGTGTTAGATAGAAAATTAGCTGATCGAAGGATCTTCCCAGCAATTGATTTACAACGTTCAGGCACGAGAAAAGAAGAATTGCTTTTGACCGAGTTTGAATTAAACCGAATTTGGATTTTAAGAAAAATGCTTGCTGAAATGACACCGGTAGAAATGATGGAATTTATTTTAGATAAAATGAAAATGACAAAAAATAATCAGGAATTTTTAAAAGCAATGAGTGAAGGATAAAAGGAGGAAAAGAACATGAAAAAAAATATACATCCTAAATATGGAGAGTGTGTAATTACTTGTGCTTGTGGCAATACAGTAATTACTCGCTCAACCAAACCAAAAATAAATGTTGAAATTTGTTCTCGTTGTCATCCTTTGTATACGGGAAAGCAAAAAATTGTTGATACGGCTGGAAGAGTAGAAAAATATAAGAAAAAATATACTAAGAAAATTAAAGAAGAAAATGAAAATAAATAGAAAAAAAATTGAGGAGTTAAAAGAAAGAATCCATTTTTTAGAGGAGTTTCTTTGAAATCAAAAAAAAGAAAGAGGAATTAACTGCTCTTCAAAAAGAGCTAAATAATCCCCAGATTTTTCATAATATCAAAAGGGTTCAAGAAATAAATCAGAAGATTGGAAATCTAAAAAAAATTTTAGAAGAATTTGATTCTTTAAAAAAAGAAATATTAGAGTTAGAGGAAATAAGTGAACTATTTTCTAAGGATGGTGAAGAGGCAGAGGAAATTAATAAAAATATTTCCTCTTTAGAACAACGATTAAAAGATCTAGAGATCACTTCTCTTTTCCAAGAAGAAATAGATAAAAGAGGAGCAATTTTAACTATCCATCCAGGTGCGGGAGGTGTGGAATCTTGTGATTGGGCAGAGATGTTATTGAAAATGTATTTAAAATTTTTGGAAAGAAAAAATTTTAAATATGAAATATTAGATTTAAAACCAAACGAAGAAGCAGGAATAAAAGAGGCAGTTATTGAAATAACTTCACCGAATGCTTATGGCTTTTTAAAATCAGAAATTGGTGTACATCGTTTGGTAAGAATTTCTCCTTTTGATGCTAATAAAAGAAGACATACTTCTTTTGCTTCTGTTTTTGTTTATCCCGAGATTGAGGATGTGGAAGTGAAAATTGATGAGAAAGACTTAAAAATCGAGACTTTCCGTGCTTCAGGACACGGAGGTCAACATGTTAACAAAGTAGCAACCGCAGTAAGAATTACTCATATTCCTACTGGTATTACAGTAAGTTGCCAAAATGAACGTTCTCAATTTTTAAATAAAAAAAATGCTTTAAAAATATTAAAAATTAAACTATATAAGTATTACGAAGAGAAAAAGAAAGAAGAATTAAAAAAATATGAAGAAAAAAAGACAGAAATCGCTTGGGGATATCAGATTCGATCTTATATTCTGTTTCCTTATCAATTAGTGAAAGATCATCGTACTAATTACGAAACAACAGATGTAGAAGCTGTTTTGAATGGCGAATTAGATGAGTTTATTTATGCTTATTTAACTCAGAAAGAAAAAACTTAATTATATCATTTACTTAAAAATTGGCGACCAAGCAGGAGAAGAGGCATTTTCCAAATTGGTTATTTTTCTTTGGTTAGAGCCGTCGTAATTCATAGTGTATATTTCCCAAGACCCTGTGCGATCGGAAGCAAAGACGATATGAAGTCCATCAGGTGAGAAGTAAGGGTCTTCGTTGTTACCTTCGAAAGTGAGTTGTTTTATGAAAGATCCATGTATGTCAGTTAAAAAAATTTGGTTTTTATTGTTTTTTGTTCTGGCTACATATACTATTAAATCACCTTTAGGTGACCAGTTAGGAGAAGTATTATAATTTCCTTCATAAGTTAATCTTGTTAAATTTGTTCCATCACTGTTGATAATATATATTTGTGGTGTACCAGAACGGTCTGAACAAAACACAATTTGTTTTCCGGAAGGACTAAAAGAAGGAGAAACAGCCACAGAAGAGGTATAGGTTATTTTTTGTGGTTTACCGCCTTGGGAGGGAATAAGACAAATATTCATACTACCGTTTTGGGACATTGAAAAAGCAACATATTTATCATCGGGTGAAAAAGTGGGAGTGGCTGCTAACCCCTTTTCCCCATACAAAATTTTAGTTTTTTTGCTATTTAACTCATATAAATAAATTTTTAAAGTATTATTATCATAAGCTGAATATACAATTTTGTCTCCTTTTTTTGACCATTCGGGAGAAAGTTTCAATTTCCCATCTTTAGTTAATTTTTGAAGATTATATCCATCATAATCGCAAATCATAAGTTCTTTTCCTTGTCCGCTTTTGGAAAGAAAAACAATTTTAGTTTGAGAAATTCCATCGTTACCGGTTAAGATTTTGATTATGTCATCGCTTATTTTATGAGCAAAATGTCTTAAATTTATTTCTAAAGAATATTCATATTCTTTTTTGGCAATTAATTTTTGAATATTTAACTCGTATAATCGGATTCTTACAAAAATCTTCTTTTTTTTCAAAAATACATCTCCACAAACCAGAATATCGGCACCGGTTGTTCGCCAACCTTTGAAATCAATTTTTTTTTCATCAGTTGAATAGGTTTTATTATTTTCCGGATAACAGATTTTAAAATATAAAGAAAAATCTAAGTCATCGATAATTATTTTCTTTATCTCTTGAGCAAAAGATAAATAATTACCGGTCAATTCTTTTTCAATGTTAAAATCGGCAATAGTTATAGGGATTTTTCTTTTTACTCCTTGAGTGGTAATTTTTGCCCAAATTTCTAGTTCCTTTGATTGAGAAAATAAAAATAAAAGAAGAAAAAACATTAAGCTTTTTTTCTTTTATACTGGTTTTCTATAAAAATTGGTTTTTCTTTTCCTAAAATCACCTCAGGAGTAATGATACATTCGCTAATGTTTTTCATATTAGGAAGGTCAAACATTATATCCAACATCGTTTTTTCTAAAATACCTCTTAAGGCACGGGCACCAGTATTTTTCTGCAAGGCTAATTCAGCGACAGTTTCCAAGGCTTCGCAAGTAAAAGTAAGTTTCACTCCTTCCATTTCAAAAATCTTTTGATATTGTTTAATTATTGCATTTTTAGGTTTTGTTAAGATATCAATTAGAGCTTTTTTATTTAAAGAATGTAAAGGAGCAATTACCGGAAACCGACTAATAAATTCAGGAATTAAGCCATATTTTATTAAATCTTCCGGTTCTACTAAATTCAAAAGTTCATCAATCGTTTTTTCTTTTCGTGAATAGATTTCTGCTTTAAAACCAATGCTCTGTTGTTTTAATCGTGCTTCAATGATTTTTTCTAACCCATGAAAAGCACCACCAGCAATAAATAAAATATTTCGGGTATTAATTTGGATATAAGATTGCTCGGGATGTTTCCTTCCACCTTGGGGTGGAACGTTAGCAATTGTTCCTTCCAAAATTTTCAACAGTGCCTGTTGTACTCCTTCGCCTGAGACATCGCGGGTTATTGAAGGCGAATCACTTTTTCTACTAATTTTATCAATTTCGTCAATATAAACAATACCAATTTCCGCTAAAGGAATATTATAATCAGCCGCTTGGATTAATCTTAAAAGAATATTTTCGACATCTTCTCCTACATAACCGGCTTCAGTTAAAGGGGTAGCATCAGAAATAGAAAAAGGAACTTTTAAAAATTTTGCTAAAGTTTCGGCAATCAATGTTTTGCCTACCCCAGTAGGGCCTATTAAAAGAATATTACTTTTTTCTATTTCTACATCTGTTTTATTGGCAATAATTCTTTTATAATGATTATAAACTGCTACCGAGATTATTTTTTTAGCTTGTTCTTGGCCAATAATATATTCGTCTAAAAATTTTTTTATTTCGGAAGGAGTAGGAACTTGTTTTAAGGTAAAAACATCGCTGGTAATTTTTTCTTGGGATTTTAATATATTATAACAAATTCTAACGCAATCTTCACAAATATATCCTTTCCTACCAGCGATTATATTTTTTAAAACTGCTTGAGGCCGATCACAAAAGGAGCAACGAATTTCTTTCATTTACTTCCTTTTTACAATTATTTCGTCAATTATTCCATATTCTTTTGCTTCTTCCGGAGACATAAAGAAATTTCGGTCAGAATCTTTTTCGATTTTTTCTTTTGGTTGTCCAGTGTGAATAGATAAAATGGTATTAAGACGATCTTTTAAACGGGTAATTTCCTTAGCATGGATGATTATATCTGTTGCCTGGCCAGAAAGTCCATGAATTTCAGGTTGGTGAATCATGATACGGGAATTGGGCAAGGCGTATCTTTTTCCTTTTGTGCCTGCCGCCAATAATAAAGCAGCAATACTAGCTGCTAAACCCATACAGATAGTAACCACGTTTGGTTTTATGTATTGCATAGTATCATAAATTGCTAAACCGGAAGAAACATAACCACCCGGTGAATTAATGTAAAGGTAAATATCTTTATCTGGATCCTCTGCTTCTAAAAAAAGAAGTTGAGCAATAATTAAATTAGCCACATTATCATCTACTGGAGAACCCAAAAAAACTATTCTTTCCTTTAATAACCGAGAATAAATATCATAAGCTCTTTCACCGCGAGCAGTCTGCTCAATCACAATCGGCACATACATTCTTAAACCTCCTTTTAGTCCTCAATGATTTTAGCGTTATCTATTAAAAACTTCAAAACTTTTTCTTCTAAAATTATTCTTTTTAAGTAATTGCTCTTTTTTAATAAAGAAATTTTATCCTCTTCGAAATTTTCAAATCTGCTTACCATTTCTTCTAATTCTTCTTCACTGACATCGATATTTTCTTTTTTAGCAATTTTTAATAAAAGACAACTTAATTTTGCCCTTTTTTCTGCTTCTTTTAAAAGTTTATCTTTAAAATCTTCGGTTAAATCTTCTTCTTTTTTGTTTAAATTATCTAAGAAGAATTGAAGTTTTTCTTTTACCATTGTTGGCGGAGGTTCAAAATCATGATTAGTAAGAAGATATTCGATTATTTCTTTTTTGTTATTTTCCTCTTGGATTTTTTCGCGTTCTTCTTTAATTTGATTTTCAATTTCTTCCTTTAAAGCTTTCAAATTCTCAAAACCTAAAGCTCGGGCAAATTCCTCATTGATTTCTGGAAGATGTTGTTCTCTTATTGAACGGATAAAAATTTTATATTGATAATTATCAACTTTTATAAAGATTTCTTTATCTCGTTCGACTCCTACTAGACTTTTATTAATTTCTGGATGATTGTTTTCATCACCGATTTTTATTAAAATTCCCTCTCTTTTTTCTACTACCTTATTATTTTCGTCCAACAAAGAGTAATCAATTAAAAGAAAATCGCCTTCTTTTGCTGGTCGATCAAGTTCGGTATAAGTAGCACATTTTTCTTGTAGGTCTTTAACTTTTTTTTCAAATTCTTGGTCAAAACCAGTAATAGTTAATTTTTTGATAGGAATTCCTTTATATTCTTTTAAAGGAAAATCCGGAATTATTTCTAAAAGAAGAGTAAATCTTAATTCTTTTTGCGGTGTAAGTTCGTATTCGGAAACTTTTGCTTCTCCCACAACTTGCCAATCATTTTCTTTAATTATATTTTCATAAGTTTCATTTATTAATTTTTCAACTGCTAATTCATCGATTCCTTTTTTTAATTTTTTGTAAATAATTTCTTTGGGTGCCTTACCGATACGAAAACCAGGAATAGCAATTTTGTCTTTATAAAATTCCAATATTTCATCAATCTTTTTTTCTACTATTTCTTTTTCAATAATAATATTAGCTTCTTTTAAATAATCATTTCGATTGGTTATTGAAATATTCAACTTTCACTCCTTTTATGCGAGGAGGGGGAGTTGAACCCCCACCCCTTTCGGGACTGGATCCTAAATCCAGCGCGTCTGCCAGTTCCGCCATCCTCGCATTTAAAAATATTATAATTTAAAACAAGTTTAAAGTCAATTTTAGTTAGTAAATGTGTTAAGAGAAGTATAAAGATTAAAGAATACTTTGAAACAAAAGCACCTTTTATTTATTGTTTAACTGAATACTAAAGAGATCTTGAATAGAGCAACATTTTATTACTCTTCTTTCTATCAGAAATTTCCATCTGGGTAGTCCAACATCCATAGGTTATTTAAGTTCTATAAAATTCTTAAAAATAACCTTATTATTAAAGCCATTAATAAAAGTATAATTATTCGCACTAATAAAGTTATTATTATTACCGTTAATAAAAGGATTGTTATTATCTCTAATAAAGTTAGAAATATTCCAATACCATAGTCCTACCCCGTAGTGTTCCCTCAATGAGGTTTTTCCTTTCTCCTTCATATTTTTTTAATTCTATTGGGAAAATATTTCCACATTCTAATAAACGTAACTAAAAACAATCAAAGATTTTGAAATGTCAAGAAATAGATAGAGACAAATCTTTCTGTTTTTATTTATTTTGTGGAGTATTTAAAATTGTCATTTTCAGTAATGTCTTATTGATAATTTTTAAAGGTATTGTCCCGTGTCTTCATACTTTTTCTTTTTTGATTCCATAAATTTAATAGATATTCTTTTTTCAAAATCTACTTATCAAAAAATGTAGTCATATTACCATATCTGCTCAAAATGGTATTTGTATTATAGTGTAATCTGTTATTTTGAAAAATCTTTCAATTTTAATTATTATTAACTAATGGAAATTTATGTGGGAACTTCTGGTTGGTATTATGATTGGAACTTAGAGGGTACTTTTGATTGGTATCTTAAAAATTCTAAATTAAATGCTGTTGAGTTAAATGTTTCTTTTTATCGTTTTCCTTTTCCTAATCAAGTTAAAAGTTGGGCAAATAAAGGTAAAAGTTTAAGGTGGGCGATTAAGGTTTCGCGGATAATTACTCATCGTTTTAAATTAAGTGAGAAATCTTATTCTTTTTATGAGAGGTTTATAAATCTTTTTAAAATCCTTGATAACTATATTGATTTTTATCTTTTTCAATTGCCACCAAATTTTACACCCAAAAGTATTGATAAATTGGAGAAATTTATTGATTATACAAATCTAAAAGAAAGGTTTGCTTTGGAGATGAGAAATGATAAATGGTTTAAAGAGGAGTATTATAAGTGGGCAGAAAAGAAAAAAATTACTTGGGTTTCTATCGATGCTCCTGATTTTGGTGAAATTATTGTAAAAACCAATGATTATATTTATATAAGATTTCATGGAAAAGATGTTTGGTATGCTTATGATTATTCTAAAAAAGAATTGAAAAATATTGCTAAAAAGATAATTGAGAAAAAACCTAAAAAAGTCTATGCCTTTTTTAATAATAATCATGCTATGTTAAAAAATGCCCAACTATTTATGGAGATATTGTATGAAACAGATTAGAAAATATGTTAATTTATTAAAAGAAATCATAAAAAATAGTTATTCTCCTTATTCTGCTTTTCCCGTAGCAGCTTTATTAGTTACTAAAAATAATATTTATTTTGGCGTTAATATTGAAAATGTTTCTTTTTCTTTAACTATTTGTGCAGAAAGGGTAGCAATTTTTAAGGCAATAAGTGAAGGCGACAGAAATTTTCAAAAATTAATAATCTATACACCAACAAAAAATTTTATTTATCCTTGTGGTGCTTGTTTACAAGTGTTAAAAGAATTTAAAAAAGATTTGGAAGTAATTTTAGTAAATAAAAATGGGAAAATAAGAAAAGAAAGGTTAAAAAATTTGATAAAAAATTTTAGCCCGCCCTCATTAAAAAAGAATAATAGAGGGCGGGCTTCCTTTTGTTCTATTGGGTAATGATTAGTTTATAGTTTTTAATTTCTCTTTCTTTCTGCCATCTCAAGAAGTAGATTCCTTTTTTTAAATCTTTCATGTTAACCATTTTTTCTTCTAAGGAGATCTTCTTTACAAGTTGGCCATTGAGATTGTAGATTTCGCAAATTCCTTTGCCTTTTGGTAAGGAATAAATCGTGCCGATAACTTTTTCATATTTTTCCTCAGCAATATTTAAATAAGGAGGATAATAAAAGATAACAGAAACAGAATCGTCTACAATATGATTTGGTGGTTGACCGTTATAATTATATTGATGATACCAGCGATTAGCACCATAAAGCCCTTGGATACCAACAGTATTAGAATTTAATGTTCCGGTCATACTTAAATAGCTAAATCTAATCACTCCGTTCCGATAAAGAATAATTTCAAAAGTCTCTACTTCGTTGGGAGCATTAAATCTTGGCACATTTACCCAGGCAAAGACAACAAAATTTCCTTGCGGATCATTATATTGATAAACAGTACCGGATGTTCTTAAATCAAGGTCATCCCACCAACCACAAATATGATTTCTAATTGCTGTTGGAAAGCCAGTATTAGAATAAGCATAAGCAGCTGAATCGGATAAGAAGCCATTGGTACATACATAAATTGTATTTAATGTTTGCCCATAATATCTAAACGGAAAAGGTAATGTTGTTTGAACATAACCATCATCAGCACTTGGATACCAACCGGAAAGAGGTGTTCCTGAGGTTGGGTCAATCCAAACAAAGGTAACGGTATCAGGTTCTTGCGTTGATTCGTAAATGTAACCAAAACCATCTGGTTCACTTCCTACCCTTACCTCAACTCTTGTTCTCATCGTATCGTTTGAAGGGTCTTCATCACCGGGTAAAGACGTAAAAGCAGTTATCTTATAAACTTTTCCTGGAGGAGGTGTTAATCTTCCAAATTCAATAGATAAACTCTCTCTTGATGATAATGTGATAGTCGTATCCTTTTGAATTAATAAAGTATCACCAATTGAATCATAAACAGAGAAAGTAGTAACAAATGTTTCTGTATTTAGACCATAATTCATCACTACACCAATAAAAGGAGTTTCCACATTTGGTCGGGTTCTAATAGTGGGAGAAATTCTCTTTACTCCTACATCATGATTAAATTGCCTTAAATCAAGTCCTTCGTGAGTATTTACATAACCGGTTCCGGTATATCCACCGGCGACATAAAGCATACCTGTTGGGTCGACAGCAATTCCGTAGACGTTAGAAACAGCGGTTGGTTTATTTGCCCATTGGGACCAAGTGTTTGTTCTTGGATTATAGGAACGAGTTTCAGCAGTGACTCCGGCAGAGACATTACCGCCGACTAAGAAGAGTTCATCATTATAGACACCACAAATTGTCCGATATCTTGTTTCACCAGGACAAGAAGGACCTGTAGTCCAAGTAATTTGAGTAGGATTTTCAGGATTAATTGTACCAATAAAAGTTATATTTGTAGCACCACTAGAGCCATAACCTGTAGAAACAACAATTGTATCTCCAATTATTCCTGCTCCTGGCGTGCCTAATGGTTGAGGCATAGAAGTACAGGTGTACCAACTATTAGCAAATGGGTCATACATGTAAACCGAAGCTATTGGTGGAGAACTTGAACTCCAGTTTCCGCCACCGATCACATAAATTAGAGAATCTCGCCAAACACCAATTCCAAAATCATGATTGAGAATAGGCATAGGAGCACCAGTTGTCCAACTATTATTTACTGGGTCATAGATTTCCACAACATTAAGACCGGTTCCAAAAGTTTGGCAACCGCCAATTACGTAAATCTTCCCTGTTTTACCTACATAAGCAGCTCGACCAATTGCCCGAGCAGTTGGCATTGGTGCTTTTTCTGTCCAAGAATTTGTTCTTACATCATATTCTAAAACGATATTCTGTACTGTGCCACCTGACACTTGGAAACCACCAAAGGAATACCATTTTTTTTCACCATTAACTATACAGAAAGCGGTCATTTGATGTGCTCGGGTCGTAGGCAATGGAGCAAAAGTAAGCCATTCATTATAATCGCAAGAATTTTCTTTTGGTTTTGAGAAAGAAGTAGTAGGAGCGTAATCAGGGTTCAATTGATAGGAGAATAAAAAAATTGGTAAATATACAAATATAATGAAATAGTTTCTTTTCATTTTCACCCCCTTTATTTAAAGAAAAAGTATAAAATAAAATATTAAAAAGTCAATATAAAAAAATTGATTTTTGGATTTTTTTTATTAAAATAATTTAATGAATTATTTAAAAATTTTATTCCGAGGTAGAAAATTTATTTTTTGGAATGTGTTTATAATTACTCTTTTTTCTTTAATTTTATCTTTTATTTTACCTAAAAAATATAAAGCAACCGGTCAAATTTTACCTCCACCCGATGAGCCAACAATTTATAGTCTTTCAACAGTTTTACCAGGTGCTTCACCGACTCAACGGTTGATGTTAAGAAGTTGGAATATAAGTGATATTTTAGTAGCAATTTTAAAAAGTAGGACAATTGGCGAATATGTGATCAATAATACTAAATTTTTAAATTTTTATAAGTTTAAAAGAGTAGAAGATGCGCTCAATTTTTTAAATAAGATTACTAAGATTTCTCAAAGCGAAGAGATGGTAATAAAAATTAGCGTCGAAGTAAAAGACAGAAATCTTGCTAGCGATATGGTGAATGCTTATATTTATGCTTTAGATAATTTTCTAAAGGAATCGATGATGAGCAGAGGAAAATATTTAAGGATATTTTTGGAAAACCAATTAAAAAAAATAGAAAAAGAATTAGCCGAAGCTCGCGAATCCTTAAAAGTTTTTCAAGAAAGACATAATTTACCAGAATTAGAGGAAGGATTAAAATCCGTATTAGATGCATATGCCCAATTAAAATCTCAGTTGACAGTTAAAGAAGCGGAATTAGAAATGGTAAAAGATATTTCTTCTCCTGATAATCCTTATTATCAAAATTTAATAGCGGAAGTAAAGAAATTCCGTGAAAAATTAAGCGAAATGGAAAGAGGCAGTGGTTTGGGAGGTTTTGGTCCTGGTTTTGGGACTCCTTTTAAACAATTGCCGGCGGTAGCGAGTGAATATATAAAAAGATACCAGGAGTGGAAGTTGAAAGGTGAAGTCTATCTTTTATTACAACAGCAATATGAACAAGCAAAACTTACGGAGGCAAAAGATACTCCCACAATTACAATCTTAGATTACGCAAAGGTGCCGGAAAAATATTCTTTTCCTAAGAAAAAAATTTTTGTTATGGTTGGCTTCTTATTTTCTTTAATTTTTAGTATTTTAGTTTTGCTTACTAAGGAATATATCGAAACCCGTAAAGAACTAAAAAATTTTCTTTCGGAAGTGTTTGCTATTTTGAAAAAAGAGCTTTCATTTAAAAAGAAAGCATGAGAATTCCTAAAATTCTTTTTGCTTTTGGGACAAGGCCAGAAGCAATAAAATTAGCACCGGTTATTCAAGAAATAAGAAAAGAGAATAATAAGAAATTTTTTGAAAGCTATGTTTGTGTTACTGCCCAACACCGGGAAATGTTAGATGAGGTTTTAAAATTATTTGAAATTCAGGTAGATTACGATTTGAATATTATGGAGTATAATCAAACACCTCGTCAGGTGACCGAGAGAATCTTAAAAAAATTTTATCCTTGTTTAAAAAAAATAAATCCCGATTTAGTAATTGTCCAAGGGGATACTACTTCTGCTTTTGCTTGTGCTTTACTTGCCTTTTACGAAAAAATTAAAGTAGCCCATATTGAAGCTGGGTTAAGAACCGAAGATAAGTATCAACCTTATCCGGAAGAAATGAATCGTCGTTTAATTTCTCCTCTTGCGGATATTAATTTTGCTCCCACTAAGATAGCCGAAAAAAATCTTTTGAAAGAAAATATTCCTAAGAAAAAAATTTTTATTACGGGAAATACGGTTGTTGATGCTCTTTTAAGAATTAAAAAAAAATTCAACATAAAAGGTAATATTAAAAAGAAGAAGAATATTCTTGTTACTATTCATCGACGAGAAAATTGGGGGAGACCCTTAGAAGAAGTTTGTGAGGCGATTAAAAGTTTAACCGAAATTTTTCCATTTTTAAAATTTTACATCCCGGTTCATTTAAATCCTAATGTTAAAAAAGTAATCTATAGAAAACTAGAAAACATTTCTCAAGTAGTTCTTTTACCCCCTTTACCCTACTTTCAATTTTTGCAACTTATGGGAGAGAGTTTTTTAATTCTAACCGATTCAGGTGGAATTTGTGAAGAAGCACCTAGTTTTAATGTACCTGTACTAATTTTGCGTAACAAAACTGAACGGAAAGAGGCGGTAATAAAAGGATTAGCAAAATTAGTGGGTACTTCTTATAAAAGTATAATAAAGAATGTGAGCGAACTAATAATTGATTCAAGAAAGTATTATCAAATGGTTAAAAAAACCAATCCTTTTGGTGATGGGAAAGCAGCCACAAGGATTGTTGAGTATTTAAAATTTTATTATGGATTTACAACCAAAAAACCAAAATCTTTTAACAGCGGAGATTAGATTAAACTTCCTTTCTTTTATTTTGTTTTTGATCCTTCAAGCCTTTTTTTTAGTTATTTCTTTTTACTATGATTTACGTTATTTTTTACTTCCCCTATTGTTTTTTCTTTTTTTATCCTTTTTAATTTTAGATAAAAACCGTTTAAAAATTTTTTTAATTTTTACTATCTTTTTTGCATCACTCTTGATGAAACCAACTTCTCGCAGATGGGTACTCTTAAGATTAGAAGAAATTCCATTTCTTGTACTTCTTTTTTTGACTTTCTTAGCCTTTGAAAGAAAAGAAAAATATCGTTTACAAACAAAAAAGGATTATTTATTATTAGGTTTTCTTTTGTGGACCTGTTTTTCTTTCTTTTACGGAATTTTTTTAGGCAACTCTTTGTATCAAGCAATTGATGATTTTCTTTTAGTATTTTTTTATGCTTTTTATTTCTTAGTATTAATTTATTTTCAAGAAGAAAAATGGCAAAAAATTTTAATGGTTTCAATTATTATTATTTCTGTTTTGGTGTCTTTACAATATGTAGTTCCTTTTTTACTTACTTTTCATATTAAAAGATATGCTACTGACCAACAGCATCTTTTTAATATTGGTTATCCTTTATTAGTTTCCTATATTATCTTTGGTGAGAAAGAAAAATATAAAATTCTTGCAGGTTTATCATTAATCCCAATGACTCTAGCGGTGATAATCTCGCTTACCCGGGCTTTATGGATAACAATTCCCTTTTCAGTTTTTATAATTTTAATAATCTATTTGGGACAACAAAAAAAATTAAAACAATTTTTTAGTGTTTTTTTTGTCTTTTTGATAATATTTCTTATTATTTATTTTTTATTTACGAAAAAAGTAGATTTCAGAAAATTTATAAAAGTAAGAGAACATGCTTTTGTCAGTTTGAAAACCGATCTTTCTCTTTTAGAAAGAATTCTTTCTGCTAGGCATTTAATTAATCAATTTAAAAAAAACCCAATTTTTGGTGTTGGTTTAGGAAAGACTTATCCCGGTGTAATTCCTTGGAAAAAAAAGTTGAAATTTTCTTGGATGGATTGTTTATTTATTAATTTGTTATGGAAATTTGGAATAATTGGTTTGATACTATTTTTAGGTGTTTACTATTATTTTTTAAAAAATATTATTAAAATTTTAAAAAAACCTAAGAATAATTTTCAGAAATGGGTTAGTATAGGAATGTTATCGGTTTTTATTTCCTTAGCAATATTAAGTATTGAATCAGGATTTTTATTGATTTATCGATTTAATTTAGTTTTAGCATCTTTATTAGCAATTTTCAATTTGTGGGCACTTCAAAACTGAAATTTAAACGTAAATATTTTTAATTGCTATTTTAATCTTCAGAAAATTGTCTTTTGTTTTTAAAGTTTAATTCGTTGTGTTTCTATTAATATTAATCTTCTGGCAAATTTCCTACGTTATTGGGATTTTAATTATTAAAATTTTGAAAGATTAATTTATAAAAACTTTCATAATCTTATTATGAGGTTAAGGTAGTTTATTTTTTATTAAAGCATACATTAAATCTAAAATTTGTTGAGCCGTTTTTTTAAAGGAAAACAATTTGGCTCTAATTAACCCTTTTTCTCTTAGTTCTTTTTGTAAAGAATGAGAAGAAAGTAATTTTTTTATTTGATTGGCTAAATCTTTTTCATCATAAGGGTTGAAATATAACACCGCATCGCCACCCACTTCTGGAAGACTGGAAGAAAAGGAAGTTATAGTTGGTACACCGCAATTTAAAGCCTCTAATACCGGCAAGCCAAATCCCTCATATAAAGAAGGATAAATAAATAAAGTAGCAGCGTTATAAAAATAACATAAATCTTCGTCATCAATAGAAAAAAGAAAGATAATTTTATTTTCTAAATTTAATTTCTTTACCATTTGAAAAATCCTTTGGTTTTTCCATCCCTTTTGGCCAATAATTACTAACAAAAAATCTTTTTGGAAGTTTTCAAATGCTTTTATCAAAAGGGGGTAATTTTTGCGAGGTTCTATTGTGCCAACACTTAAAATAAAATCTTTTTCAATTTGATATTTTTCTTTAATCTTTGTTTTGGCAAGTTGTTTATCAAGGGGTCTAAAAATTTTGTCGACACCTTCAGGAATTGCTGTAATTTTGGAAGGAGAAATACCGAAAGAAATTAAACTCCTTTTTACGAAATTAGAGGGAGTAATTATATGGGTTACATAGCGGATAGTTTTCCAAAAAAGACTCCGGACAATTAACCATGAGCGAAAAGGTAAAGTATGAGGAAAATAATAAAAAGATAAATCATGCACTGTAACTAAAGTAGGAATCCTTTTTGCCAATTTAAAAGGTAGAATATGATTTTGCCCCCAAAAAATATTAATTTTGTCTTGAAAAAAGAATTTTTCACCTTCCAATTGAAACCAAAAAGAACCTAATTTCTTAGTGAAGTTTTTCCCGATTCTTAAATTAATGTTTGCTATTTCTTTAGGCAGAATTATTTCCGTGGGAGAATAAAGAAGAAAAAGATCTTGGGGAGATAGGTTTATCAAATTTATGAGGACATTTTTAAGATAACGAGCAATTCCTGCTTTAGGGAACCGAAAAATACTTCCGTCAATACCAATTCGCATTTTAAAGAAATTTTAAAACAGTTTCTATTCTTTTTGACCAGGTGTGGTTTTCTAATACATATCTTTTTCGCTCTGCAGCAAGATTTGGGTCATTCTCTTTTAAAGCAATTTCTATTTTCTTTATAAATTCCTTTTCATCAGTTGCTAAATAAATTAATTTATTTAAGTAAGAATCAGATTGCCATTCTATTGTAGAAACTACGGGTTTCCCTAAGGCCAAATATTCGTAAAGTTTTATTGGGTCGGATAGGTAAGAAATCTTATCTTTTTTAAATGGTATCAGACACACATCAAAAAGGTTGATATAGTAAGGAATAAGGGAATAAGGCTGGGGACCTAAAAATAAAAGGTTTTGATATTTAAAAAGCCTCTTTAAGCGGTTTTGATCCGGACCAATAAAAATAAAAGTGGCTTGAGGGAAACTTTTCATAACAGTTTCTATTAAATCTAAATCTACCCACCAATAAATTGCTCCAATAAAACCAATAATTGGTCTTTTAATATTTTTACTTATATGTGGTAATCGGGATTGGTTAATAACGAGAAAAGACCATTCTTCTGGTACACCGTTAGGAATTTTTAAAATTCTTAGGTAAGGATTCTTTTTTTCTAATTCTTTTTTAATTTCTTCATTTATTGCCAGAGCTATTTTAACTTTTTTTAAAAAGGTTTTTTCTAATCTTTCATAATAAGTTTTAATTTCTTCGTAAGGATAAAACACTTTTAAGTCATCGGCTCGATCATAAATTATAGTACTAAATTTATTTGCCTTTTTTAATGTCCAGAACCATAATAAATTATTAACAAAAATAACGCTTTCTTGAAAAATTTCTTGAAATTTGCTAAAAATCATATGAGGAAATAACAGACCAAAATTTAAACGGTGAAAAAAGAGAAAACGACGAGGAAGATATATCGGAATTGAATATACTTCAATATCCGAAATGTGATAATTAGTTATCTTAAGGGTATCCCAAAATTTTTGAGAAACATTTTTCTTTTCTTGCCAATAGCGATAAAAAATTGGTGCAAGAGCAAAATAATAGACTTTGTATCCCTTTTTTCTTAAACAGTTTGCCAAAAACCATGGACGACCAACAATTTTGTTGTGAGGGAGCAACTCGCATAAAAAAACAAATTTTTTCATAAGAATTTATAGAAAAGAATAATTAAAACTAAGTTTAAAATCAAGAGGATAGTGGCTAAAAAGGGTTTGGTTAAGAGAGTTTTAAAATAGAAAATCATTGAAAAGACTTGAAAAAAATAGGCAGCATAAAAACTTATTCCCACTCCCAAAGCACCATATTTGTAAGTAAACAGATAAACTGAAAAAATAAAAATAAAAAACCACACCGCATTAAAAAAAGTTGCCAACCACATTTTGCCAGTTCCGGTAAGATAATAACCAAATATATAACCGATGTTAACAGGAACAATGGCTCCCACAACAAAGAGGAAAGATTTCAAGGCTGGCAGATAATCTTTACCTAAAAAAATTAAAATTATTTTTGGTAGAAAAATAAAAATCAGAAAAAGTAATAATAGGAGTAAGAAACTTGAATAGTTGATAATTTTATTAAGAAGTTTTTTTATTTTTATCAAATTACTAACCTCTTCAGCAATTATTGGTGTTAAGGGCATTCCAATGGCTATTGGAATAAAAAGAAAAAGTTGAAAAAAAGTATTGGCAATATTGAAATAAGCCACTTCGGAAAAATTTTTGGTTATTGCTAATTTAGTGTTAACTAACCAAGAAGCCGGTACCATTACCAATCCGGATAAAAAAGTAGGAAAAGCAAGAGAGATAATTTTTTCTGCTTGAAAAAAATCAAAGTTTAGTTTTAAAGAAAAAAAATTTTTTATTTTTTTTAGAAATAATATATTACCAAAAAGATTTGCTAAAATAAGAGCGCTAATCGCTCCATAAATTTCGTATTTTTTTGTTAAAAAAATAATTAATGGCAAACTTAGCAGGTTGTAACAAATATTTATGAGAGAAATACTTTTGATCTCTTTTAATCCTTGAAGAACACCTATCCAAAAGGTATTGAAAGTAAGAAATAGTATTAAAGGATTGGTTAAATAAAAATATTTTAATAAAAATGGTTTTTTATAAACCTTCTCGGCTAAAAGTCGACTGGAAGAAAAATAAAAAATGATTACCAGACAAGAAAAGAAAAGAACCAAAATTTGGGCAGTTTGGTAAGTTGTGTCTAATAATTCCTTATCGTTTTTTGATTGAGCAATGAATTTAGTAATAATTACCGGTAAACCAAAACCAGCGAAAAACGAAAGAAGCAAAGTTAATTGATTTATCAAAGTATAAATTCCAAATTTTTCACTAAGTAAAAAGCGGGCTAAGAATATTCCGTTTAAAGTTGTGATTAATTTAATGATAATAAGCGATAAAAAATATTGGAAACTTTGTGAAAAAATTTTCTTCAATTCTTCCATTTTTTCGATTTCCGGCATAAAAATTTTTAAAATTATATTTAACAATGATTACTTTTCAATAATTAAAATTTTATTATAATTATTAAGTGAATAAAAATGTCCTGATTGAAGAATTAAAAATTGACTCCCAATTAACTTTTTTATCCCTTAAAAATTTTATTAAAATTAGTTGCGAAAATTTTAATAAAGAAGGGATAATTTTAGGATTGAGCGGCGGTATCGATTCTTCACTAACTGCCTATCTTTGTAAGGAAGCAGTTGGTGAAAAAAATGTTTTAGCTTTAATTTTACCAGAAATTGACAGCAATAAGGATAATATCGAAGATGCTATTCAGTTTGCTCAAAAATTAAATATAAAATACAAAATTATTGAAATAACAAAATATTTAAAAAATTTTAGTATTTATGACTTCTTTTTTCTTAATAAATTAGTAATTCCTAAAAAAATAAAATCAATAATTATTGAAAAATTATCTCAATTATATAAAAGAGAAACAAAGCAACCACCTTTTTTTTCTACCTTGGAAGATGGAAAATTTAATAAAATTATAAGAAAAATTAATGCTTATTATCGTTTTAAACATCGTTTAAGAATGATAATTTTATATCTTTTTGCTGATTTAGAAAACCGATTAGTTGTTGGTGGTACTAACAAAACGGAATATCTTATTGGATTTTTTGTAAAATATGGTTGTGACGATGCCTGTGATATAATGCCTCTTCTTACATTATATAAAACGCAAGTGAGACAGTTATATGAATATTTAGAGTTGCCCAAAAAAATTCTTAATAAAAAGCCCTCACCGGATCTTCTGCCGGGGATTTTTGATGAAGAGATTATTGGATTAAATTATGAAGAGTTAGATTTAATTTTGTATAGTTTAGAGAAAGGGCTACCAGGTTCCCAAATTGCCGAGATTCTAAAAATTGATAAAGAGAAAGTAGAGTATGTCTCTTTATTAGTAAAAAAATCGAACTATCATCGCTATCGGCAGGTAAAAGATGGAGATTATAATTAATGGTCGTTTTCTAACACAAAAAATTACCGGTGTTCAAAGATATGCTTTTCAATTAGTAAAAGAAATTGATTTTTTAATAGAAAAAGGAGAAATCGAGAAAGGGATTAATTTTAAGATTATAGCGCCAAAAAATATTATTCATAAGTTAGAATTAAAATATATTCCAATCGAAAAAAAGGGATTTTTAAAAGGACATTTCTGGGAACAGATAGAGTTCCCTTTTTATTTGAAGAATAAAATTCTTATTTGTCTTGGTAATACTGCTCCTTTAATTTCATTGTTTTTGAATAAAAAAATAGTGGTTACGATTCATGATTTGGGTTTTAAATATTTTCCGGAAAATTATCGTTTCCTTTTTCGTTTCTTTTATTCCTTAATAATTCCTATTATTTTGAAATATGCGTGGGCAATAATTACTGTTTCCGAAAGCGAAAAGCGGTTGATTTTAAAGCGGTATCCTTTTGTAAAAAATAAGATTTTTGCTGTCGCCCAAGGAGGTTTTATTGAAAATCCTATTACTTCTTGGGAAATAGAAGAAAAGGATTATCTGCTGTATGTTGGTTCGTTAGCTAAGAAGAAAAATTTAATTAATTTTCTTTTAGCTTTCGAAATAATTGTAAATAAAAATATTCCTCTAAAGGCAATAGTAATTGCTCCCGAAGGAAGAATTTTTGAGAAGGTAAATATTAATATTAATCCAAGAGTTAAAGAAAGAGTAAAATTTATTAATAAAGTTAATGACCAAGAATTAATCGCCTATTATCAAAATGCCTTCTGTTTTGTTTTTCCATCTTTTCACGAAGGAGCTGGAATACCACCGATTGAAGCGATGAGTTGCGGTTGTCCGGTTTTATGTTCGGATATTCCGGTTTTAAAAGAAAGATGTGGAGAAGCAGCAATTTATTTTAACCCTTATCTTCCGGAAGATATTGCTCAAAAAATCATCTTACTTTTTGAAAATCAAAATTTAAGAGAAGAACTGGTAAAAAAGGGGTATGAAAGGGCAAAAAATTTTAAATGGGAGAATACTACTAAAGAAACAATTAAATTATTAAAAAAATTGCTTTTTAAAATATGAAAGTAGCAATAATTCATGATTGGCTTACAGGAATGCGCGGCGGTGAAAAAGTTTTAGAGGTATTTTGTGAAATTTTTCCCGATGCCACTATTTACACTTTGGTTTATAATAAGGGAAAAATTTCACCGATTATTAATCAAATGAAAATCAAGACATCTATTCTTCAAAAGTTCCCTAATATTGAGAAAAATTATCGTTATTATTTACCAATAATGCCTAAATTAATTGAACAATTCAATCTAAAAGGTTATGATTTGATTATTTCTTCCAGCCATTGTGTAGCCAAAGGAGTTAAAAAGTTTAGGAACCAAATTCATATCTGCTATTGTCTCAGTCCAATGAGGTATATGTGGGATATGTTTGATGAGTATTTTAAAAAGGCAAAATTGATAACCAGAATTGGCGCCAAGATCTTTCGTCCCTATTTGAGAAGATGGGATGTAAAAAGTTCTGAAAGGGTCGATTTTTTTATTGCCGACTCAAAAAATATTGCTAATAAAATTAAAAAATATTACCAAAAAGAATCAAAAGTGATTTATCCCCCAGTAAATACTAATTTTTATCAAATTTTAAATAAAAAAAGAGAAGATTTCTTTTTGATTGTTTCTGCCTTAGTTCCTTATAAAAAAATAAGTTTGGCAATCGAGACTTTTAACGAATTGAATTTACCATTAAAGATCATTGGCACTGGTCCGGAAGAAAAAAAACTTCGAGAAATCGCTAATAAAAATATTGAATTTTTAGGTTGGCAACCCGATGAGAAATTGTTGGAGTACTATAATAAATGTCGAGCATTAATCTTTCCTCAAGAAGAAGATTTTGGAATTGTACCGTTAGAAGCCCAAGCCTGCGGTTGTCCGGTAATCGCCTATAAAAAAGGGGGTGCCTTAGAGACGGTTATTGAGAATGAGACAGGAATATTTTTTTACCCCCAAACAAAAGAGGCTTTAATTAAAGCAATTAAAGATTTTGAAAATTTATCTTTCTCTCCGGAAAGATGTCGAGAAAATGCTTTAAGATTCTCGCGTGAAAGATTTTACAAAGAAATAAAAGATTTTATTAACGAGAGTGTTAGATTATATTTTCGGTTTTAATAAAGAAAGAAGTTCAATCGGTAAGGGAAAAATTATTGTTGAATTCTTTTCCGCAGCAATTTCGGTTAAAGTTCCTAAGTAGCGAAGTTGGATAGCAGCAGGAGTTTGGGAGAGAATTTCGGCTGCTTCTCTTAATTTTGCCGCAGCCTGTAATTCACCATCGGCGTGAATAATTTTGGCTCTTCTTTCTCTTTCTGCTTCGGCCTGTCGGGCAATAGCTCTTTTCATCTCTTCCGGAATATCCACATGTTTGATCTCTACCATTATTACCTTTACTCCCCAAGGGTCGGTTTGTTCATCGATAATCTTTTGTAAACGATGGTTAATCATTTCTCTTTTAGTTAATAAATCGTCCAGTTCGTATTCACCCAAAACACTTCTTAAGGTCGTTTGAGAAATTTGGGAAGTAGCATACAAATAATTTTCTACTTCAATTATTGCCTTTTGAGGATCAAATACTTTAAAATAGGCAACTGCATTAACCTTTACTGAGATGTTATCGCGGGTAATAACATCTTGAGGTGGGACATCTAAAGTGACCACTCTTAAACTCACTTTTATTATTCGGTCAACAAAAGGAATTAATAGAATGAGGCCAGGTCCCTTCACTTTGTGAAATCTTCCTAAACGGAAAACAACGCCTCTTTCATATTCCGCTAAAATACGAATAGACATTAAAAGCAAAAGAATGATAATTAGTACTAAAATATAATATCCCATTTTTCCCTCCTACTTTTTTTCTAGAATTTCTTTTATTTCCAAAAGTTCTTTATAAAGGGTGTTCAAAAATTTTAAAGATAACTTCACTTTCTTTTCTTTTTTCTTTTCTCTTATTTTTTTAGATAAATTATTTTGGATACTTTTTTGAGAATAACCCTCTTTGAAAAGTTCTTTGATTACTTTTATTTTTGCCAATTCCTTTTCATCAAAATAAATTTTTTTCTTGATTTTTTTACCTACTTTAAAAATCTTTGTCCATTTTCTTAATTTAGATTCTTCAATTTTTAATTTTTTACTTACTTCACTTAAAGGGTATAATTTTTTTTCTTTCATTTTCCACTCCTTTTATTGCCAAAATTCTTCTTTTAAACTTCTTTTTAATAATTTTTTAATAATTTCATTGATATCTCTTTTTAAAAATAAAATTTGGTAAATACTTTCACAAATTGGCATTTCAATATTGTAATTTTTTTTTAACTGATAGATTGTTTTGGCAGTATAGTAACCTTCGATTACACCTTTTTCTTTTTTAAAGAATTCTTCTAATTTTTGGCCGCGACCTAATGCTAGACCTAACTGGTAATTGCGGGAATATGGAGAAAAACAAGTCACCACAAGATCACCAACTCCGGAAAGTCCAGCAAAAGTTAAAGGTGAAGCCCCCAATTTTATTCCTAACCGCATCATTTCGGCTAATCCTCGAGAAATTAAAGCCGCCTTGGTATTTATTCCAAAATTTTTGCCATCTAAAATTCCCGAAGCGATAGCAATCACATTTTTGATGGCGCCGCCAATTTCACAGCCAATAATGTCATCTTGATAATATACTCTTAAGTTATCGAAGGAAAGTAATCTTTGAATCTTTCTACCAACTTTTTGGTCTTTGCAAGCAATAACCAAGGTTGTTGGCATACCCAAAGCAACTTCTTCAGGTATGCCTGGTCCACATAACACAGCAATAGGGTTATAAGGAAAATATTCATAAATTATTTCTGACATTCTCTTTAAACTTCCTTCTTCAATCCCTTTGATACCAGAGACCAAAATAGTTTTTGGTTTTATTATTTCTTTCAATTCTTTTAAAACTTCTCTTAAAGAATAGGAAGGCAATGTAAAAAAGATGATAGAGCAATCTTTTATTATTTTTAGGTTTTTTAATATTTTTATATTTCTTTTTTTAAATTTTTCTGGCAATATTTTTTTGTCGTAAACAAAGATGTTATTTTCCTTTTTTGCTAAGTGGTTGATTAAGACACCACCCCAACGACCAGCACCAATGAATCCAATATTCATTTTATTTTTAATCTAAATTTTGGTTCTTCCTTTCTTAGTAATCTTTTAATGTTAGGAATATGTTTTAAAATAATTAATAAACTAATAATAGTAAAGAAAAAAGGAATAATAAAATTTTGGGGTTTAAATAAAAGAAAAGATAGGGGAAGGGTTAGAGCAAGAGAAATAGAGGCTAAAGACATATAAGAAAAGATAATCAAGATTATTAAAAAGATAATCAAAGAGAAAATAAGATTTCTTGGTGCTAAAGCCAAAAGAACACCAATCGTTGTTGCTACTCCTTTACCACCCCGAAAACGAAGATAGGGAGTAAATAGATGACCTAAAATTGCACCGATGCCAACCAAGAGAGGTAATAAAGAAAGTTCTTTTGAAAAATAGGTGATAAAAAATCCCTTGCTAATATCTAATATTAAAACCGGTATCCCATATAAATAACCTAATGTCCGATAGACATTGGTAAAACCAATATTTCTACTACCATAATTTCTAATATCAATCTTTTTAAAAACCTTCGGAATTAGATAACCAAAAGGAATGCCACCAACTAAAAAGCCAATAAAAAGAGAAGAGAAAATAATTGCCAGAATTTCTAAATCATTATTTATTGAAAGATAGATTCTCATTTTAAGATAACCACTTTCTTAAATTGCCTATTATCTTTTAAAAAATACATACCTTTCTTTCTTAAACTATTTACTTTTTGACCAAGAGGATTATAGGCAATTCTTATATTATTTCTATTATTATAAATCGTGTTTTTAGCAATTGGTAAAATTACCGAACTAATTGGATTGCTTAATGAGGCAATGGTAGCAATTGCTGCTTTGGTTATCTCGTAAACCAAATTTAGGTCGTTAAAACCGGCACCGATTGTATCACCAGTAGTATGATAATAAGGATTATTAATATTCAAATTTTCTCTTATCTGAATGGCAATATAACCAAAGCGATTAAAAGAGGCATGGTCAGAACGGGGTCGGTCAATAATTGTTCGGATACATTTCAAGTTTGTATAGGTATCAGCACAACTAATAAAATAATCTACTAATGGTTGACAGTTTGGATTATTTGGCTTGCCAATAACCGAAGCGGAGTCCCTTGCTGGTAAAGAATAACCTATCATATCAATATTAATTGCTGAGATAATACTATCTTGGTGAATATATTTTGCCACACTACAATAATAATAACTTCCCAAAAATCCTTGTTCCTCACCGGAAAAGAAGATAAACCTAATAGTCTTTTCAAAATTATAATTACTTAAAATCCTTATTACTTCCAACAGAGTAGCCGTTCCGCTCCCATTATCATCGGCACCCGGAGCAAAGAGATAGGGAGGATTATTAGAAATAGCATCATAATGGGCACAAAGGACAACATAAATACTATCTAATTGACTTGTTCCCTTCTTGATACCAATTACATTAGGAGAATAACCTACTTGGAAGTTTTGAAAAAATACTGAATCAACATGGTATTCAACTAATTTGTTATATAAAAATTGAGAACAACTAAAAGCACTTTCACTTAAAGAATAGCGGGTTTGAAAATTTTGTAATCTTAACACATTATAAAAGATTGTTTCTTGTGAGCAGGAATTTACCATTTCCCAAATCAGCGGGTTAAAATTGAAGAGAAAGATAATCAGCATCATCTAATTTTAAAAGAGAAAATAGAAAAATCAAATAGTTAAAAAATAATTAACAAGAAATTTTATTTGACATTATTTAAATAATCTAATAATTAAAAATTACTTCTCAAAAATTACATTTCTTTTATTATCATAAAGGGTGAAGATACCGCCTTGTTCTAAGGCACCAATTTCAGCAATTGGTCTTCCTTCTTTATTAAAAATCATTAATCCGCCACCATCCTTTCCTTCGCTATTATAGATAAAAAACACACCACCTTTTTCAGTCTGCTTAACTTCCAATAAAATTTTACCCTCTTCATTGACAAACTGTAAACCTTCTTTGGGAACATTGATTTGACCCATTCTTCTCTTTCTTTTAATTTAGAAAATATTACTCGTCATAATCTTCATCTTCGTCAAATTCCTCGTCTTCATAATCTTCATCTTCAAAATCCTCATCTTCCTCTTCAAAATCTTCGTCTTCATAATCAAAGTCTTCCTCTTCTTCTTCAAAATCTTCATCAAAGTCTTCATCTTCGTCTTCGTATTCCTCTT
>JBDRVE010000017.1 GCA_039801725.1 candidate division WOR-3 bacterium
CTCTTGGCTATTTTATTTATAAGGCAAAGAAAAATAATGAAAAGGAAAGGTTTTCGGATTTATTGTGGATACTTGCTGGTATTCATATTTATAATATGGCTGACGCCTATATCTCTGCCCATTTCTATCGTTTTAAAGAGGAGACAAGATTAACTTTAAATATAAATTATGCTTACTAAAAGTTTAACATTTGTTAAAGAAGAAATAAAAGAGATAGTTCTTATTTTATTCTTTTCTTTGCTAACGGCTATTTCTTCCAAAATTAAAATTGAAATTGGTGTTGTGCCGATAACTTTTCAGACCTTTGCTGTTTTTCTTTCCGGTATTATTTTAGGTGGTAAAAGAGGTGCCTTATCCCAATTAACTTATTTAATTTTAGGTCTTTTGGGATTACCTCTTTTTTCTCGCGGTGGCGGAATATATTATATTTTCTCACCAACCTTTGGCTACATTATCGGTTTTATCTTTGCTTCTTACATTAGTGGATTTATAAAAGAATATAAATTGAACCTTTTACTCTCTTTATTAGTTTTAATTTTTGCTAATATTACAATTTATATCTTTGGACTTTTATATCTTATAAACTTTATTCCTAAAGAGAAATTATTAATGATAGGTCTATATCCCTTTATTATTGGTGACCTATATAAAATTTTCTTACTTCTTTTATTAAAAACCACCCTTCCGCAAGTCCATCTTGAGTAATTATTTATACTTTTTTTGTGCCAAAATATAAAGTAATAAATTTTTGTTTTTTATGAACTTACAATTAAGAGATTATTAAGAAAAGATAAAGGGATTGCGACAAAAATCATTACTGATTTTTAAATCTAAAAAGTTCAAAAATTTATGAAAATGCGACAGATTTATTGAATTCATCTTATTTTTTATTATTCTTTATTTTTAAAAGGAGGAATTATGAGGATCTTGGTGCTTTCTTTCTTTTTGATTAATATTATTTTAGCCTTTAGTTTCCAACAGGAGGAATATAAATTATCTTTAAATTCTTTGCTTATTTTTAATTACGATTATGCCCAAAGAAAAATGGATAGTAAAATTATAAGCTCAAACTCTTTTTATTTTTCAAAAGTATACTTAGATATTATAAATGAATATCAAAAATTCTTCCTTTTAAAATTTTCCTTAGATGTGAGTGATTTAGCAGGTAAACCTTCCTATGAGTTATCTATTGAAATAAAACCCAAAAAAGAAATGAAAGTGATTTTAGGAAAATTTAAGCAACCTTTAGGTTACGAAATTTCTCTTTTGCCAAAAGAAAACTACCTTTTTGAACCATCTTTCATTTATTATTGGAAAGAGCCCTTTATTTATGATTTAGGGATTGGCTTTTTTTACATTTTTAATAATTTAGAAACAAATATTAATTTAGTAAACGGAAGCGGCAGACTATTCTATTGGGATAATAACGAATGGAAAAATGTTTCCGGAAGGATTTGTTATACACCTATTAAGGATTTATCATTGGGTGTGAATTTCTATTATGGAAAAACTGGTTGGGGTAAAATAAAAGATCTATTGCCCTTCTTCTGGTTAGGTGGCGAATTGGTTTATTTGAAGTTTCCTAATATTTTTATTTTTGAATATCTTTTTGGTCAAGATAAAGATAAAGAATATAAAAAATATCAGAGGCAGGGTTTCTATTTTCTTTTTGGTCGCCAAATTGACAGACTTTTGCCGGTTATTCGTGTTGATTTTAAAAGAGAAAAAAAAGAGGTGAGAGAACTTCTAAAAGATATTGGCTTTACTTTTGGGTTAAATTATTTTTTAAAAGATGAAAATTTGAAAATTGCTCCCAATTTTTGCTTTCACTCCTATAGCCGAACCGATTATTTGATAAAATTTGTTCTTCAATTTCAAGGATATATTTGATTTATTGACAAAATAAAAATTTTTGTTTAAATTTTTCTGTTCCTGTTGATTAAAAACAGGAAAGGAGGAAATATGAACGTATCAAAAATAAAAACAATTAATGAAGCAAATGGCAAAGTACTAATAGATATGGCAATTAAATTAGAATATTCTCCTGCTGAGGCGTTAGTTATTCAAGAGGCACTTAAAAATCTTCCCGAAATCATCGCTAATAATGAAACATTAGAAGTTATCACTAATGAGCGGGTCACCCAATTACATTTTAGTGTCGACACCGAAGAGGTCCCCGAAAACACAATCAGCCAATTAGTTAACTCTTGGTTGAATGAATTAAATCTCGCCTTAGAAGAAAAAAAGCATTTGTTGCCTCTGATGGATGAGATATTAAAATTGAGAAAAGAAATCAACGAAATAAGTAGAAGGATAAAAAATTTAGAAGGTGAGAATTCTTTAATTAAGGAGGCATTAATAAAGAAAAAGATTATCAAAGAAGAATTTTAATTTTTCCCTTTATTTGACTTATCCTTTAGAAGTTATATAATAATTAAATGATAAATATTTTTTTAAATTTAGGTCTTTTTGCTAAAATTATTGTTATTATTCTTGTTCTTTTTTCCATCATCTCTTGGGGGATAATTTTTTCTAAATGGCGTCTTTTTAAAAAATTAAACAAGGAGAATGAAGGGATAAGAAGAAGGTTATATTATTTTAAAAATCTTGAGGATTTAAAGGGATATTATAATTTTAAACAAAAAAATTATTTCTCTTTATTAATTTCGGTTTTGGAAAGCGAGAAAAATGATTATCGAATAAAAGAAGTGATTGATGATTTGGTTGATAAAGCTGGTAGAAGTTTGCCTTTTTTAGCCACTGCCAGTAGTGTCTCACCTTTTTTAGGTTTATTAGGAACTGTTTGGGGAATTACCAAGGTTTTTTTTGATGTAAAAGATTTACCTATGATAACTTTACAAGCAATTGCACCAGGAATGGCAGATGCTTTGATTACCACTATTGCCGGTCTTTTGGTTGCTATTCCGGCAGTAGTTGCTTATAATTATTTTATAATAAAATTAGAAGAATTTAGAAAAAATCTGGAAAAAATAGTGAACTATTTAATAGAAATAAAAGAAAGAAAATGAGAAATGTTTATCAAAAATTAATTGCCTTTATCAATATTACCTCTCTGGCTGATATATCGATCACTTTAATGATAATCTTTTTAATTGCTGGAATTACTGCTGCTTTTTCGCGAGCAGGTCTTTCGGTTAGATTGCCTCAAAGTGCTTATTTGCGACCACAAGTAAAGGAAGGAGTTTTAATAACAATTGATGAGCAAGGAAGAATATTTGTTGAAGAAGAGGAGGTGAATAAAAAAAATCTAATAAAAACAATTTATAAATATCTGGAAAAAAAGGAAAGTGACAAGATTTATCTACAGGCAGATAAAAATTTGCCCTATGGTCAAATTATTGAAATTTTAGGCGAAATCAAAAACGCTGGCATTACCGATGTGGGACTTTTAGCAACCCAAATTAAAAAACGCTAAATGAATGGTAATTTTAAAGGTTATTTTTACTCAATTATCCTTCATTTCTCTCTTTTGGCTATTTTCTCATTTTTGCCAATGTTAAAAAAAACAAAAAATATTGAATATCCAGTTGTTTTTGAAGTGAGTATCGCTCCCAAGATTAGCGAAGAAAATATCGAAAGAAAAAGTGATGTAGCTGTTCAAAAAGAAGGACTAAAAGAAATAAAGAAAGAAGAAAAGAAAGATACTTTAAAAGTAAAAACTAGTAGCAAAAAACAAGAGGTAATAAAATCACAGGGATTCAGTTTAAAAACCGAAGGCGGAGTTGTTTCTTCATTTTATTTAAACATTGTTCTCAATAGGATTGCTGAAAACTGGTATAATCCTTATCAAAATACTAATTTAAATTTGAAAGCAATTATCTTTTTTAAAATTACTCGGGATGGAAGGATCGAAGAAGTAAAAATTGAAAAAAGTTCGGGAAAGGAGGATTTTGACGAATATTGTAGGCGGGCAGTTCTGTTAACAAAAAATTTACCGCCCTTGCCTGAGGAATTTCAGGCAGAAGCGTTGAAAATCCATTTAGAATTTGAATATAAGCCTTAAATTATGGAATTTGTTCATCTTCATAATCATACTGAATACAGTTTATTAGATGGTGCTAATAAAATTGCTAATTTGATTTTAAAAGCAAAGAAAGAAAACATGAAAGCCTTGGCAATTACTGACCACGGTAATCTTTTTGGTGCCATTGAATTTTATAATGAATGTTTAAAAGAAGGAATAAAACCAATAATTGGGATGGAGGCATATGTAGCGGTCGGTAGGCGCGACGAAAAGAAGCCCCATCCCACTATTCAGGAATCCAGTTTTCATCTTACTCTATTGGCATTAGATTTAGAAGGTTATCATAATCTTTTAAAATTAGCCTCTTATGCCTATTTGGAAGGGTTTTATTATAAACCCCGTGTGGATAAAGAACTTTTAAACGAATATCATAAAGGGATAATTGCTCTTTCCGGTTGTCAAAAAGGAGAAATAAATTATTATTTAAGAATTGGTGATTACGAAAACGCCCAAAAAGCCCTTTTTGATTATTTAGATATTTTTGGCCGAGAATATTTCTTTTTGGAGATAATGAAAGTTGGTTTAGAAAATGAAGATAGAATAAATTCCCAAATTATTAAATTAGCTCAAGATAATAAAGTAAATTTAGTAGCAACTAATGATTGTCATTACTTATCAAAAGAAGATTACTATGTTCACGATATTTTATTATGTATCCAAACTAATAAGAAATTAACCGACCCTAAAAGATTAAAGTTTGAGTCTAAGGAACTCTATTTTAAATCAAAAGAAGAAATGATTAATATTTTTCAAGGAATAGAGGAGGCTTTAAAAAATACTTGGGAAATTGCCGAAAGAGTAACTCTTTATTTAGATACCTCTGGAAAAAACTTTCACTTGCCAAAATTTATTAAACCAAAAGGTTTTGAAAGTAATTACCAATATTTAGATTATTTAGTAAAAGAAGGATTGAAAAATTTAAAAGAAAAAAATCCAGAAATTAAAAATAATTTTGATAAATATCTTTCTCGGTTAGATTATGAACTTTCATTAATAGAAAAAATTGGTTTTACTGATTATTTCTTGATTGTTAAAGATATTATTGATTTTGCTAAAAAAGAAAATATTCCAGTTGGTCCCGGAAGAGGAAGTGCAGTCGGTAGTTTGGTTTTGTATGCTTTAGGAGTTACTAATATTGATCCATTAAAATACGGATTGATGTTTGAAAGGTTCATTAATCCCGAAAGAGTTACAATGCCAGATATTGATATTGATTTTTCTGACGAAAAAAGAGATAAGGTGATAGATTATTTGAGAAAAAAATATGGTGAAGAAAACGTCGCCCAAATAATCACCTTTGGTCGGATGATGGCTAGAGGTGTAATTAGAGATGTTGGCCGGGTGATGGGAATTCCTTTAGAGGAAGTTGATACGATTGCTAAAACCTTGCCAGCTAATGTGGAATTAACTGAAGCCTATGAGAGGATACCGGAATTTAGGGAGTTGATTAATAGCAAAGAGATATATAAAAAACTTTATGAAACTGCTTTGAAATTGGAAGGGGTGGCTCGCCACGCTTCTATCCACGCTTCCGGGATTGTCATCGCTCCGGGAAGGTTAATTGATTATGTGCCTTTATATAAATCTACTGATGGCGATATCTGTACTCAATATGATATGGATTCTTTGGCAGCGGTGGGTCTTTTAAAGATGGATATATTAGGTTTAAAAACTTTGAGGGTGATTGAAGAGACCTATCAATTGGTAGAAAAAAATGGTAAAAAGATCGAAAGAGAAGTTTCTTTGGACGATAAAAAAACTTATCAGCTTTTAAGCGAAGGAAGGACTTTGGGAATATTTCAATTAGAAAGTATGGGTATGAGAGAGATTTTAAAAAAGATCAACCCAGAAAAAATCGAAGATCTAATAGCAGTTTTGGCACTTTATCGACCAGGACCCCTTTTGAGCGGCGATGTGGATAGATTTATCAAAAGAAAAAAAGGGAAAGAAGAGGTTACCTATCCACATCCTTTATTAGAAGATATATTAAAAGAGACCTACGGAATGATTCTTTATCAAGAACAGGTGATGCAAATTGCTGCGAAGATTGCTGATTTTACTTTGGGAGAAGCTGATATTTTACGAAGGGCAATGGGCAAAAAAATTCCCGAGTTAATGGCTGAGATGAAAGAGAGATTTGTTTTAAAAGCAAAGAGTAAAGGAATAAGTGAAGAAGAAGCCTCTCAAATTTTTGAATTACTTATTCCTTTTGCTGGTTACGGTTTTAATAAATCCCACGCGGCAGGCTATGCCTATTTAAGTTATCTTACTGCTTATTTGAAAGCCAATTATCCAAAGGAATTTCTTTGTGCTACATTGACTAGCGAAATAAATACACCAGAAAAAATTGAAGAGATTATTAAAGAGGCGAAGTCTCTGGGGATAGAAATCCTTCCGCCGGATATTAACAAAAGTTATTATGAATTTGTTATTGAAAAAGAGGGTATTCGTTATGGTTTGGGAGCATTAAAGGGAATTGGCAAAAGTTTTTGTGATGCCTTGGTGAAAGAAAGAAAAAGAAAAGAATTCACTTCTTTTGAAGATTTTATTATGCGAACAAAACCCTTTGGCAATAAAAAAGCCTACGAAGTTTTAATTAAAGCCGGTTGCTTTGACTGTTTTAATATAAAAAGAGAAATCTTATTAGCTCGGTTACCTGAATATCAAAGAGGAAGTAAAGAGGCGGTTGGTGTTTTACAATTTTCCTTATTTGAAGAAGATAAAAAGAAAAAAATAAAAGAAAAAAGGGAAATAAAAGAAAAACCAAATTTTGAATATGAAAAAGAAGTGTTTGGGTTTTATTTTTCTTACCATCCTTTAAGGGAATACCAAGAACTCTATCAAGCCCTTGCTTTAAAGAATTTTGATGAGTTAGAATATTTAGATAAAAATGAAGAGTATCTTTTCTTAGGAGTGCTTACTGAACGGAAAACAAAATATGATAAAAATGGCAAAAATTTTGCTGTTATAAGTTTAGAAGATTTAAATAGAAAAATAACAGGTTTTCTTTTTAACGAAGTTTACGAAGGAAAGTATAAAAGTTTAAAAAAAGAAGAAGTTTATATAATTAAAGGTCGATTAAAAAGCAATAAGGATCTAAGTATTGTTGTGAAAGATATCTATCCGATAGAAAAATTATGGGAGAGAATTAAAAGAATAAATATTGAAGTGAAAGAGAATGCTGAATTAAAAAATTTGCCTATTTTAAGAGATATTCTTTTAGAATATCCGGGAGAAGCAGAAGTGATAATTGCTTATTACGAAGAAGGTAAAAGGAAGATAGGCAGGCTCACCAATTTGAAAATCAAACCAAATATGGAACTTCTTAAAAGATTAAAAGAGATAGCGATAATAAAAGATGTAAGATTTCTTTTTTAAATAATCGGTCTTAAGCTCTGAGAGTAACAACTTTATGCTAATATTTTGATTTTTCGATAATTAGATTTTAAAAAATTTTAAATCAAAACATTAATTTTCCCCTTGACAAAAAGGTAATTTTTGACTATATTTATATAGTTATGTAGATATAAAAGGTTAGGTAGTTATGGATAAGGAAGATGGCCGACGTTTATACCAAACCAAAAAAGACGGTCCATATTGTGGCCGATCTTTATGGAATCGAGGAGGGACTTATTTCGCGCGTAAAGGAAGTAAAGAGGATTTTAAGAGGGGCAATAGAGAAAGCAAAATTATCAGTGGTTGGTTCCCGATTTTTTCAATTTAATCCTCACGGAGTGACAGGAATATTTTTATTAAAAGAATCTCATATCAGTATTCATACTTGGCCGGAATATGGCTATGCGGCGGTAGATATTTTTACTTGTAAAAATGATAAAAGCGCTTTTATCGCTTATAATTATTTATTAGAAAAATTAAAACCAAAGAAAGTGAAAAAGAAGATAATGGTTAGAGAGGTATGGAAAAAATAATCTCTCACATAATTAATTTCATTGGTCAAAAAGAAAAAGTTTTGTTTCCCGAACTTTTGGAATTTTTAGCCGATTATTATCCCTTAAAAGATACTATAAAAGTTCTAAATAAAATGGTTAAAGTTGGCTTGCTCACTTCCGAAAACTCCCATTTAATTTTGACAGAAAAAGGAAAAGAGTTATATTTTCAGATAAAATCACCCTTCCGGACCGGTCTTTGCGAAAATTGTTTAGGCAAAAGGATTATTATTAATGAAGATTTTCAAAAGATTTTGGAAAAGTTTAAAGAAATTGTGAAAGAAAGACCCCAACCAATTGTTGAATATATTCAAGGTTATATGAAAGAAGAAGATGTTATAAGAAGAATTGTTTTTATGCATTCTTATAATGATTTAAAAGAAAAGAATATTCTTATTATTGGTGACGATGATTTATTAAGTGTCGCTTTGGCATTAACTAAATTGCCTAAAAGAATAGTAGTATTAGATATTGATAAAAGGTTAGTTGATTTCTTAGAAGAAATAAATAAAAAATACGATTTGAAAATTGAGATTTTTCAATATAATATTAGTGAGCCTTTTCCTAAAAAATTAAAAAAGAAATTTGATGTCTTTTCTTGTGAACCTTTAGAAACCTATAGTGGCTTAAAATTATTTATTGGACGGGGAATAAATGCTTTAAAGAAAAATGGTGTTGGTTATTTCGGTTTAACAATTCAAGAGGCTTCTTATCCTAAATGGCAATTTATTCAGAAATTTATTAATCAATCAAATGGTGTGATTACTGATATGATAAAGGGTTTTTCCTCTTATCCAGTGAATAGTTACGAAAGTTTTAACTGCGAAGAGGTTTTGTTAAAAAGATTAAAGATGGTAATAAATCCTTCCGGTAAAGAAATTGCTTGGTATAAATCCACCTTAATCCGTTTTGAAATCTTGGGAGAGCCTAAGAATTTAATAAAGCCAGAAAAAAGGTATAAATTAATTTTTAAAGACGAAGAAGAGGATATTACCATTCCTTAATTTATTATTTTTATTGACTTTAAAATTTTTTTTTATTATAATTTTGTAATGATTACAGATTTGGATAGAATTAAAGAAATGCTTCAAAAAGCAAAAATCAAACCGACCTATTTAAGAATGCGTCTTTTAAAATATCTCTTAGAGAAGAAAAATCATCCAACAGGTAAAATGATTTATCAAGTATTGAAGAAAGAATTGCCCACGATTTCTTTAACCTCTATTTACAATAATTTAGAACTTTTTGCCGAAAAAGGTTTAGTAAAGATTATTTTGCTGGATCCAAAGGAAATAAGATTTGATGGCGAAAAGGGGCATCATCATTTCTTTTGTGAAAAATGTCGGAAGATAATTGATTTACCAATTGATTGTAGTTTGATTAAAAAGAAAAAAATTTATGGCCATTTGATAAAAGATTGGGATGGTTATTTTTTTGGGATTTGTAAAGATTGTCAAAATGATTGATAAAAATTTATTAGAAAAGATAAAAGAAGAATTTAATTCCTTACGTCAGCCAGAGTGTTATGCTGAAATAAAAGAAATAGGTGATGATTATTTGGTAGTAGAATTTTCAGGAACAAAAGTTAATCTGGCTTGTTGTTTTGATGAGAATTTTGTTGACTTTCAATACTATTTAAAAGATTTTAGTAATTTAGAATTCTTAATTGATGAGGTAAAAAGAGAGAGCGATAAATTTATTATAAAATATATTAAGAAGGAGGAGAAATGAAGACAATTAAAGGAACAAAAACCGAGAAGAACTTATTAATTGCTTTTGCTGGTGAAAGCCAGGCAAGAAATCGTTATACCTTTTTTAGTGAACAGGCAAAAAAGGAAGGTTATTATCAGATTGCTTCAATCTTTTTGGAAACAGCCGATAATGAGCGAGAGCATGCTCAAAGGTTATTTAGTTTTTTAGAAGGTGGTTTGATAGAAATTACTGCTTCTTTTCCGGCAGGTAAAATCGGCACTACTGAAGAGAATTTAAAAGCAGCGGCCGAAGGGGAGAATTACGAATATACTCAAATGTATCCCAGTTTTGCTAAAATTGCTGAGGAGGAGGGGTTTAATGAAATTGCTGCTGTTTTAAAAGCGATTGCGGTTGCTGAAAAACAGCACGAAAAAAGATATCTTGCTCTTTTAGAAAACTTAAAGAATGGCAAAGTATTTAAAAAAGATAAAGAAGTAGTTTGGAAATGTCAACGATGCGGATATATTCATATGGGTAAAGAAGCACCAAATATTTGTCCTTCTTGTGGTTATCCGAAAAATTATTTTGAATTATTATGTGAAAATTGGTAAAATAATTTAAAAAGGAGGAAGAGATGAATAAAGAAGAGAAAAAAGGTATTCCCCTTTTAGGGGAAGATTTTCCAGAAATGAACGTTTTAACCACTCATGGTTTAATGAGTTTACCACAAGCCTATAAGGGAAAATGGTTTGTGTTATTTAGCCATCCGGCTGACTTCACGCCTGTTTGTACTACGGAATTTTATGCCTTTCAAGTTCGGTATCCGCAATTTCGCAAATTAAATTGCGAACTTATTGGATTAAGTGTTGACCAAGTCTTTTCTCATATCAAATGGATTGAATGGATAAAAGAAAAACTGAATATTGAAATTGAATTTCCAATAATTGCTGATACTGGCGAAGTGGCTGAAAAACTTGGTTTAATCCATCCGAAAAAGGGAACAAATACTGTGAGAGCAGTTTTTGTGGTCGATCCCGAAGGAAAAATCAGAGTAATTTTATATTATCCACAAGAATTGGGAAGAAATATTGATGAAATATTAAGAATTGTTGAAGGAATTCAGATTAGCGATAAAAACAAGGTTGCCTTACCAGCAAATTGGCCTAATAATGAATTGGTAAAAGATAAGGTAATAATCCCACCGGCAAATAATATTAAACTAGCGAAAGAGCGTTTAGAGAAAGCCAAAACCGGTGAATTTGAATGTTATGATTGGTGGTTTTGTTACAGAAAGTTAGAGAAATAAAATGGGCGTATTACAAGATAGTGTTAAAGAACAAGTAAAGGAACTGTTTAAGGATTTAAAAAATCCGGTTAAGTTGGTTGTTTTTACTCAGGAGAGTTTAGTTACCCTTCCGACTTTTGAATGTGAGACCTGTCGGGATAACCGAATTTTAATGGAAGAACTTGCCTCTCTTTCCGATAAAATAAGTATTGAGATTTATGACTTCTTAAAAGATGAAGAAAAGAAAAATCAATATGGGATTGATAAGATACCAGCGACCGCAATAGTTGGTGAAAAGGATTACGGAATTAGATTTTACGGCTTGCCGGCAGGTTATGAGTTTTCGACAATCATCCACGCAATAAAGTTGGTATCAGAAGGAGAAAGCAAGATAAGCGAAACAAACAAAGGGAAATTAGCCACCCTTACTAAACCAATACATATTCAGGTTTTTGTTACTTTAACTTGTCCTTATTGTCCCCAAGCAGGTTATCTTGCTTATCAATTGGCAATGGCAAATGATCTAATAAAGGCTGATGTGATCAACGCTGGTGAGTTTCCCCAATTGGCTCAAAAATATAATGTCTTTGCGGTGCCCAAAATCGTGATTAACGAAATTGTCCAATTTGAAGGTGCGGTGCCAGAGGATGTTTTTGTGGAAAAAGCGATTATGGCTCATAACACCACGATTTAATGAAATGCGTTGTTTGTAAAAGAAATGCTGAGATAAAAGTTCTTGCTTCCTTTTGTCCTGATTGTTTTATAACCCACTACGAAAGAAGGGTTGAAAGGTTAATTAAAAAATGGCGATTGGTTAGCAAGGGTGACCGAATTCTTATTTGTGTTTCCGGTGGTAAAGATTCTCTAAGTTGTGCGGAAGTTCTTTATCGATTAAAAAATCGGTTTCAGTATGAGATTGGTGTTCTAAATTTAGATGTAAATATTCCTCAATGTTCTAACGAAAGGACAAAAAAAGTAGTCGAGGAATTTTGTAAAGAAAGAGGGATTCCCTTTTATTTTACTTCCTTTGCTGAATATTTAAAAATTTCGGAGATTGATAAGATTTTTAAAGTTTCCCGTCGACCAATTTGCGGCACCTGCGGAATGATAAAAAGATATATCTTTAATCGTTTTGCTCGGGAAAATAATTTTAATAAAGTAGCCACTGGTCATTGTGCCGATGATATAATAAAATTCTTCTTTAAAAATTTTGAGAGCGGTTATTTTTCTTGGATAGATAAATTAAAGCCTTTTACTCCTTCTTTTCATCCAAAGGTATTGCCCCGTATCCGACCTTTATATAACTGTTTGGAAATAGAAAATTATGCCTATGTTAAGTTTAAAAGAATAGAAATTGCCACTTGCGTTATGTGCTCTTATTTTACGAGAAAAGATGAATGGGATGAGATATTCAGGTTTATTGATGAGAAAAAACCCCAATTCAAATTAAACTTTGTGAGAAATTTAGCCGAAGTAAAGATAATTGGACCGGACAAGGAAAAGGAATATTATGAGTGCGAAATCTGTGGTGAAATAACGGATAAAAAAATCTGTACAGTCTGTAATTTGAAATCAAAAATTTAATTTATATAATAAATTATAATTTAAAGGAGAATTTGAATGGCAAAATTAAATTATTTTATTTTATTTTTAATAATAATTTTTAGTTGCTCCCAAAAGAAAACCGAGGAAAGAAGAGTTGAAAAAATTTTTGCTTACGGAATAACTTTGACAAAAGAGAGTTCTCCGAAAGAGGTGGCTAATCTTTTAATTAAGGGTTTAGATAATGAAGATGAGGAACTATTAAAAAAATTGGTGGCGGTAAATTATGAGATAAAAGAACTGACAAAAATTTTTAAAGAGCACGGTAAGAAAGTGAAAATCAAAAAGGAAGATGTTATAGATTTAACGGTTAGCGGTTGGCTTTTAACTTATACCTTTTTTGAGAAAGGAAAGACAAGAGTAATAGAGGAGGAAATAGAAGGAGATTTTGCTTATGTTTATGCTTCGGGAATAAAGCCTAATGGAAAAGAAAGAACAATAGAGATTAGAATGGTTAAAGAAGAGGGATTTTGGAAGATTCAAGCGGGATTAAAAGAATATTAATCTTTGCTAAGATATTTTTGTAACGGACTGGGCAATCGTTATCGGTTATGTAAGGGCAGTAATCAAAAACATTATAATTCCAAATAACAACTAAGGGATTGGTAGAAAATAAAATAAGATTCTAAAAGGTAGTATGAGAATATTATAAAATCGAAATATTTATTCAAGAAATTTTAAGATATTTAACCGATTTCTTAGTTATCCTTATAAATCCTTATATTTCTTATTATTATCTTTTTATAATTTGTGAAAACTAAATACTATAATATCTCCTATACTGCTCCCTTTTTAATAGAAAGTAAAATCCCCTTGTTCTAATTAAGATAGATTTTAAAAAATATCCAAAAGAGAGATTTATTTAAGTATTAAGTAAAGAAAAATCAATACTTTAAGCACCTCCTTTTTAGGTTTATCTTTTAGTAATTCTTTCTTAATCAAAATCCCAAAATCTAATACTTTCCTTCTTCCATAATACCAATATTTTGATTTCCAAATTCTCCCCATATATATAATACGAAAAAAGAGCCCAAAAGGTTACCACTTTTTTATTACTTGAAATTTAAATTCAAATTTCTATAATCAAATAAATGATATTATTATTTCTTTTTCTCCTAAATAAGGATTTTTTAGAGGTTAATAAAGTTGATAAGATTTTTATTGATGGAATAGAGGAAGAGGTTTGGCAAATTGCCGATTCAATAATTATTGAAAAGCAATTTTACCCCTATTATGATTCTCTTGCCAGTTATAAGACTATTGTAAAGGTTCTACAGGATAAAGATAACTTGTATTTTCTTATTAAAACTGATTTCCAAAAGGATAGACCTAATACTTCTTTAAGTGGCGATTTAGATTGTTATCATATTTACCTTGACCCTGTTCTTTCTAAATTAAATGCTTACTGTTTTAGTGTCAATGCTGTTAATGAGCGAAGCACTGGCTTTTTATTGGATGATGGAAGAAGGACAGATATTTGGGAAGGGGTGTATGATAGTAAAACAAAAATTTATAAAGATGCCAATAATAATTATCTATTAATTTGCGAAATTAAAATTCCTTTTAAGAATTTTCGTTATAGAAAAGATATAAATAAATGGGGTTTTCAAATAAAGGTATATTATCAAAAAAAGCGAGAGACTTGTTATTTTCTTTTGCCCGAACAAGAAGAAGGATTAAGGGTATCAAAATTTGGTACTTTAAGAAATGTTTTGCCCTATTCCCAAGGAATTGGTATGGAAATATATCCGGTTGGAGTTTTAAAGAACGAATATTATGTTGGTCGGGATAAGAAAAGATTAGGGAAGATTTTACCTTGGGTTGGTTTAGATATTGCTTATAAAAAAGAAGATAAACAGATAAATTTAACTTTCTTGCCCGATTTTGCCGAAATTGAGTCCGACCCATTCACAATGACTTTAGGCAAATATGAAATTTATTATTCAGAAAGAAGGCATTTTTTTATAGAAGGTAAAAACTATTTTGAACCAGCAACAATGGGTGTGGGTTTTTATTCACCAATTAAAGTTTTTTATTCAAGAAGGATTGGTAGAAAAATGCGTGATTATTCGGGCGAAGTGCCGATTTTAAGTGGTCTAAAATTTACTGGTCGGTTTGAGAAGTATGAGATTGGTTTTCTAAATTCTCTTACTGGTGAGAAGTTTGGTGAATGGGATACCTCTTTTTATAATACTTGGAATGTATTTCGGATAAAAAGATATTTCTTTACCAATTCAGAAATTGGTCTTCTTGCTACTCATAAATATGATATAGAAAGAAAAGAAAGTTTCTTTAACTTTGATAACGATGGTGCTTTAAGATTTGGGAAAAATCAGTTTTTATGGCAGATAGTGGGCAATAAAAATAAAAACGAAAAATTTGGCTATGCTATTCAAAATGGCGGAGTTTATTATTTAACAAAAAATATTACTACTTTTTATAGTTTGCAATATGTAAGTAATAATTTTGATATTAGTTCAATGGGTTATGCTAATTTCGCTTCTGGCGATAGAGATATAAATTTAGGAATTGCCTATACAAATTTTCCTCAAAGTGGGATAGTTTCTTTTTATTCTTTAACACCTTTCCTTTGGCAAAATAAAGAGATTAATGAAGTTGATTGGTCAAGAATATTGGGAATAGAGTTTAATTTTCAATTAAGAAAACCAGAAATTTTTTATAATAGTCATTTTTATTATGGAAAAGGGATCGAAGATACCATTAAATATTCTTATATTGGCGTCAATCCTGCTTTATCTTTCTCTTTTGGTCAAGTAAGTTTTTGGTTCGGAAGTTGGTTTGGAAAAAATTATAATTATTTAAGGAGATTTGTTGCTTGGCAGGCACAAAATTGGGCCGGGCTTCATTTGCCAATTTTAGAAAGGGTATCTTTAAATTTTTATTGTAGTAATTGGATAGAATTTGATACTTTAAATAGGCATTTATCAACTACTTTAAGTCCTATCTTTTCTCTTGGTTATAAATTTACTCCCTATATGGGAATAACCTTTTATTCTAACCCTCCTTTAAGTTACCAAAATTCTCAATTTACTCTCTTCCAATTAAGAACCGCCTTATATTATTATTGGGAGATAAAACCAAAATCAAAGGTTTATTTTGTGATAAATGAACTTCTTATAAAAAATAATAATAAATGGCAAGAGAATGAGCGGATATTAGCGATAAAAATAAAGTACTTTTACTGGTTTTAATTGACTTTTAAGCAATTTTATGTTAAAATAAAGTATGCAGGATAGATTTACCAACCGTTTAAGAAAAGTTATTAACATTGCCCGTCAGGAGGCAATTAGAATGCATCATGATTATATTGGTTCCGAACATTTACTTTTGGGAATTATAAAGGAAGGCGAGGGAGTTGCGGCGTTGGTCTTATCCAATTTGGGAATTGAAAGAGACGAGTTGATTTCGGCAATTGAAAATGCCATAAGTTATGGCAAAACACCAATTATTTTGGGAGAAATTCCTTTAAATCAGGAGGCGAGGAGGATTTTAAATTATGCGATGGAAGAGGCGAGGAGGATGAACCATTCTTATATTGGTACTGAACATCTTTTGTTAGGAATTTTAAGAGAAGAACAATCAGTAGCGGCGCAAGTTTTATTCTCGTTGGGAATTGATATTGATATTGTCCGTAGCGAAATAATGAAAGTCTTAGAGGGCGAATCCACGGGGCAAGCAATTCCGCGAGGTAAATCTAAAACACCCGCCTTGGACTATTTCTCTCGAGATTTAACCCAATTGGCAAGGGAAGATAAACTTGACCCAATTATTGGCCGTGAGAAAGAGATTGAAAGAGTAATTCAAATATTGGTGAGAAGAAAGAAAAATAATCCCGTTTTAATTGGTGAAGCGGGAGTGGGTAAAACCGCAATTGTTGAAGGGCTTGCCCAAAGGATTGTTGAAGGTCGGGTTCCTTCTTTATTGAAAAATAAAAGGGTTTTAGCATTAGATTTGCCAGCCTTAATTGCCGGTACAAAATATCGAGGCCAGTTTGAAGAGAGAATGAAAACAGTGCTTAATGAGATAACAAAATCAGGTGATGTGATTCTTTTTATTGATGAACTACACACAATTGTTGGTGCCGGTGCTGCCGAAGGAGCGATTGATGCTTCTAATATTTTAAAACCAGCATTGGCAAGAGGAGAAATTCAATGTATTGGCGCTACCACTTTTGAAGAGTATCGGAAATATATTGAAAAACATTCAGCCTTAGAAAGAAGATTTCAGCCAATTATTGTTGAGCCCCCATCGGTAGAGGAAACGATTAAGATTTTACAAGGGCTTAAAGAGAAATACGAATTACATCATGGGGTGATATATACCGATGAGGCTTTAGAAGCCTGTGCCTATCTTGCTGATAGATATATTACTGACCGCTATTTACCCGACAAAGCAATTGATGTGATGGATGAGGCTGGTGCTCGCGTGAAATTATTGAGACCGGTTTTTAATCCGGAGATTGAAGAGTTAGAAAGAAGATTAGAAAGAATAAAAAGAATGAAGGAAGAGGCGGTAAGAAAACAGGAATTTGAAAAGGCAGCCGAAATCCGAGATGAGCAGCGAAGATTAACAGAACTTTTGAAGAAAAAAAGAAAAGAGATGGAAAAGAAAGGTGGTTTTCCAGTGGTAATGCCGGAAGATGTTGCTCAAGTGGTTTCAATGTGGTCAGGAATTCCGCTGCAAAGAATCGAAGAGAGTGAACAACAGCGACTTTTAAAGATGGAAGAAGAGTTAAAGAAGAGGATCGTTGGTCAAGATCACGCAATTGAAGCGGTTGCTCAAGCGACAAGAAGAAGTCGGGCAGGAATTAAAGACCCAAGAAGACCGATTGGTTCTTTTATTTTCTTGGGTCCTACTGGCGTTGGTAAAACCGAATTAGCAAGGGTTTTGGCAAAATTTCTCTTTGGTCACGAAGATGCCCTTATTAGAATAGATATGTCGGAATATATGGAAAAATTCAATGTTTCTCGCTTAATTGGTGCACCACCTGGTTATGTGGGTTATGAAGAAGGTGGTCAACTAACTGAGAAAGTGAGAAGAAAACCTTATTCGGTTGTTTTATTTGATGAAATTGAAAAAGCCCATCCGGATGTTTTTAATATTTTATTACAAATTTTGGAAGACGGTCAATTAACCGATGCCTTTGGTCGGAGAGTCAATTTTAGAAATTGTGTGATTATAATGACATCAAATATTGGTACTGCGGAAATAAAGAAATCAAGTGGGTTTGGTTTTACTTCAGGTAGCCCAGAGGAGAGTTATGAGAAGATGAAAGAAAGGATTTTAATGGAAGTAAAAAAGGTCTTCCGACCGGAATTTATTAACCGGGTAGATGAGATTATTGTTTTTAGACCTTTAGGAAAAGAGGAAATGGAAAAGATTGTTGATATTCAGATTAATGATATAAATGAGAGATTAAAAGAGAAAGGTTTAAAATTGGTTTTATCTCCGGAAGCAAAGGAGGTTCTTGTTGAACAAGGTTTTGACCCGGAATATGGTGCCCGACCATTAAAGAGAGCAATCAGAAGATTGATTGAAGACCCCTTAGCCGAAGAGATATTAAAAGGAAAATTTAAAGAAAGTTCTATTGTCTATATTGAAAGGGAAGGGAACGAATTACGTTTTGTTGCCAAAAAACCAGAGGAATTAAAAGTTTAAATAAATAGGTGCTTAAAAAGTCTTTATTTTTATCTTTCTTTATTTTCTCTTTTCTTTTTTCACAAATAATTTATCAAGTTCGAGCAAAAACTGAATTTATTGATACTTTAACTGTCCTTAATCTATGCGGAATAAAACCAGGAGAAATTCTCTCTTCCGAAAGGGTCGCCGAGGCAATTAAAAAAATATACAAAAGCGGACTTTTTAGTGATATAAAAGCAGAAACAACAATTACTGATAAAGGAATAATTTTAATTTTTACTACTAAAGATAATCCATTATTAAAAGATATCATCTTTTCGGGCAATCAAAAAGTTAAAACTAAAGAGTTAAAAGAAAAAATTAAATATAAAAAAGGAGAAGTGATTAGTGAATATAAGATATTTAATTATCAAAAAGAAATTTTAAACCTTTATAAAGAAAAAGGTTTTGTGGCACCAAAGGTTTTTTATACCAAATCAGAAAGAGATTCCCAGAATATGGTAACAATCACCTTTCATATTGAAGAAGGTAAGAAATATAAAATAAGAAAAATAAATCTGATTGGTGTTAAAAATTTAAAAGAAAATAAGATAAAAAGAAAATTAGTTAATCGAGAAAAGAGATGGTATCGGAAAGGGATTTTTAAAGAAGAGGAGTTTAAAAAGGATTTGACAAGGATAACCGATTATTACAAAGAGAATGGTTTCTTACAAGTAAAGATAGTTGACTACGAATTAAAAAGCGAAGGTGATTGGTTAGAAATTAATATTCAATTAGAAGAAGGGAAAAAATTTTATTTAGGAGATATTAATTTTAGTGGTAATAATTCTATTGGCATAGAAAGTTTAAAGAAAGCAATAAAATTGAAAAAAGGTGATTATTATAATGTCAAAAAGATGAATTTAAGTTTGCAGGAATTGTATAATCTCTATCAAGAAGAAGGTTATTTATATTGTCAGATTAATCCGATTGAAGAAATTAGAAATGATACCGTTGATGTGAATTATGAGATAAAAGAAGGAAATCCGGTTAAGATTAGATTGGTTAATATTGAGGGTAATGAGCGGACAAAAGATAAGGTTATCAGAAGGGAGATAGTTACTTTACCGGGAGATTTATTTAAGAAATCTTTATTGATAAGAAGTCAAAGAAATATTTTTAACTTAGGATTTTTTGAGGATATCAGTGTTGATTTTACACCGGTAGATAGCGAATATATTGATTTAAATTATAAAGTAAAAGAGAAAGTAACTTTTGGACAGGTAAGTGCCAGTGTTTCTTATTCTCAAAAAGAGAAGATTGTCGGCGGTTTTGAAATATCTCAGCCTAACTTATTTGGTAAAGGTCAAAAGATATACTTAAAATTAGAAAAGGGTGGAACGGTTACTAATTTACAAATGGGTTTTGAAGAACCTTATCTTTTTGATATTCCTTTTTCTTGTGGTTTTAATTTGTTATACTATTCCTATGCTTATGATTATTATGATAAACTTGACCGAAATCTTTCTTTTAATTTCTCCTATCCAATAATTCTTGATTATACAAGAATTTATTGGGGATTGAAATTTGGTAGTAGTTATATTCCACCAAAAAGTATTAAAGATACCAAAGTGCCAAAAGAAGTATATCGGGATACAATAAAAAAGATATATCTCTCACCAAATTTTTCTATTATTCGGGATGCTCGGGATTATGTTTTTAACCCCAGTGCTGGTTCTTATTATTTATATTCTTTTGATATCTCAACTTTAAAGATTAACTTTTTAAGACAGATAATAGATGTGCGGGTCTATTTCCCCTTATTTTGGAAATTTTCTTTGATGGCAAGAACAAGGATTGGTTATATTACTGAATTGAAAAGAAACGATACTGTACCTTTATACGAACGATTTTATTTAGGTGGTGTTGGTGAAGAAGGTATTCGTGGTTATCCTGACCGTTCAATTTCACCAGTAAAAGATGGTTATTTAGTGGGTGGCAAGGCAATGACCATTTTCAATTTAGAATATAAATTAAAATTGGCTTATTATCTTTCCTTTATTGCTTTCTTTGATTGTGGAAATTGTTTTGAAGATTTAAATAAGATAAATTTTGGAACCTTTAAAAGGGGAGTTGGTGTCGGTGTCCGAGTAGAAGTACCAATGTTAGGATTGATTGGCTTTGATTTAGGCTACGGTTTTGACCGCGAAGGAAATAAATTAGAACCCCATTTCCAATTTGGCAAGACTTTTTAAAATATTTATAGATTTTTTATTATTCTTTACCAAATAAAAGTAATCTTTTTTATTTCATAATAGTCACCGGTTTGAAATTTTGAAAAATAGATACCGGGATTAACCTTTTGCTGAAAGTTATTTTCGCCTTGCCAGTTGACTGAGTAGATACCAGGTTTTTTATTTTCATTAATCAATATCTTTATAATCCTTCCCATTCGGTCATAAATAAAAAGTTTTACATTACTTTGATTTTTAAGGGAAAAAAGAATTCTTGTTTTATGAAAGAAAGGATTAGGAAAGGGGTTATATAATTTTGTTTCTAATTGATGGGGATTTGGTAATTCTTCCTTTTCCTTAATACTTACTTGTGGCTCTCTTATCCAGAAACCAATAAAACCAAGATAATTAGGGTTTGTTAGATAGCTGATAGCATTTTGGGAGAGAGAATTTTTTGCTTGATAATTGGTATTAGTTAAATTTTTTCCATCGCTGTTTATTGTATACCAATCACAATAATATTGAGAAAAAGCATAAGAGATAAAAAGAAGATAAAGAAAGATTTTTAGTTTACTCATTCTTCCTCCCCTTTTCTTTTTCCCTTAACAATTTTCTCCATTCCTCTTTTGCTTTTTGGGATGTTTCGTATTCTTTTAATATACCAAAGGCAATCCAATCAAAAGAGATATTAGTATTTTCTCCCCAGGTAGGAATTTTCTTTAAGATAATTTCAAAACCGTTTGTTTTAATTCTGCTTACATAAAGTAAACCAGTAGGTTCCTCTTTCGGAGTAACAACAATTCTAACCGGAATGTCAGTTCTAATATTTTGGGAAAAGACTTCCGGAAAAGAGATTTCGGCTTTGCCATTATTGAGTCTTCCGCTACCAGCAGTAATTATTGATAAGTCAGGACTGATAATACAAGGTGCTTCTTTATCATCCCAAAGACCACCAGTATACCAACCACCAGTCGCATAACCACGACCATAGGCTTGGATAGCAGTATCAGTCGCAACATTGCCATAGGCATGGGCATAAAGTCCTTCGGCTCCGCTATTACTGGCAAAAAAATCACCGCCTGCTATGTCTCCGATAGCATACACACCGTAACTGCCGGCATTATAAACAGTTACTCCATTAAGCCCAGCCTGGTTAATATGTAAACCATAATTTGTAGCATTGTCAATATAGATACCATAAAAAGAAGAATTGGAAATACGGACACCAGAACTGGCTCGATTGATTATTATCCCATTTGAGGCAGTATCAATATAAATACCATTAGAGGTACTATCAATATAAACACCATTAAGAGATGCTCGATTTATTCCTAAACCAACACTTGTTCTCTGAATATTTAAACCTGTTGGTGCATAGCGGATATAAATACCGGTATTGGCACTGTCAATTTCAAGACCAAAATTGGCACTGTCAATAAAGACACCACTTCCTGAACAGCGATATACCCGCAGACCGTTATTCCCTGCTCGGGAAATATTTACAGCATAAATAGCATTACCAATGTTAATTCCTCTATTTGCGTTGCCAATATAAACACCATCAATTGTACTGTCAATATAGCTACCATAATTACTTGCCCGGTAAACCCTTATACCTGTTTGGGCGCGATTTATATTAATACCATAAATAGCAGCACTGTCGATATTGACACCAGTATAAGTTATCCGACCAATAGCAAGACCAGTGCCGACATATCCAACCGAAATACCGGCACTAAAGGCAGTATCAATTGCTAAACCATGACCAGCAGGATTTTTAATCCGCATAATTGCATTAGGATAACTAACATTTCCACTGAGAGTACAAGGTTTAAAAATATCAACTCCTCTTATTGAATTATCAGTAATTTTTGAGGAATTGACAACTTCGTTAGCAATTAATGGGTTTGGATAATTACCAGTTAAATCGCCACCGGCTGGACCAGTTGGTGGTAAGCCAGTAATAGCAACATTAGCGGCATTGGTTATCTGTCCTTTTTCATTTACAGTGATTTGGGCAACATTTGTCGCATCACCATAAGTGCCAGCAGTAACACCGGTAGCAGATAAATCGTCAGCAATAATTGTGCCGTCTTGAATTTCATCGGTATTTATTGGTGGACTAATTGGTCTTTGGATTTGGGCATTTAAGGCATAATTGGCGCTATCAGCTTTTCTTGATAGATAAGAGTAGGCATTACTAACAATTCTTATTCTTGGTATCATTGGTGAATGAGGGTTTACTTGCATTTCTAAATAACAATTGCCATCTATCGGAAGAGAAGAAATTGGCACAACACTTCCTAAAAGGACATTAAAAAGCCCAGATTGGGTTTGAACATTTTGGGTTTCGTTCCAAAAAGCAATGCCACCAGTAGGAGAAGTAAATAAGCGAAAAGTTATTGAATAAATAGAATCTAAAACTGGTTGACCATTAATATCAGTAAGTTTTCCTTGAAAATTAAGCATCAAGGGAATAGTAATTTGGTCGGTATTAGGAGAGATAGGTTTTAAGGAATTTAAAGAACTGAGTGTCGGAGGATTAGCAAAAACAATAAAAAAGAGAATTGATAAGAAAATTAAAGAATTTTTAAACATTTTTTTTACCCCCTTGATATCCTTTGCACCTAAAGATATCCTTTGTCGTTTTAGGCTCGGTGCCGCCGATAAAACTTTCTAAAATTTAAACTAAAAATATTTTTATGTCAATAAGAAAAATATTAAATTAGATTTTTATTAAATGTATCTTAAAATATGATTGACAAGCAGTAGTATAGCTAGTATCTGAATGGTAAATTTAACTAACAAAAATTATTGAGTAGATTAAAAATTTCCTTATAGAAACTTCAAAATTAGGTAATTAATTTAATCCGCCATTTTGTACGGATTATTGGTAGACAGTAATTGTAATATTTTCTTAGAAATTCCATTGTTTTTTTATCACTGGGATAGCCCGAACCGAAATCGCCGTATTTCTTTTTAAAATTTCTTATAATCCTATCCCTTTCTACTTTGGCAATTATTGAAGCAGCACTTACTACTTCATATTTTTTATCTGCCTTATTTTCGCCAATAATTTTTGGTGTGATATTCTTCTTATTTAATAAATTTTTTAATTCTTCACAATACTTTTTAATTCCCCTTTGATTTACAGGACAATCAAAATAGATAATATCGGGATTTAATTTCTCAATAATTTTTGCCATATTTTTCAGTTCCAGAAAATTGAGGTTATATCTGTCAATAACTTTTGGTGATATTCTTTTGATAACTATTCTTTCAGCAATATCTTTTATTTTCTTTGCTAATCTTTCTCTTTTATCGGGTTTAAGTTGTTTAGAATCCTTTACACCAATCTCTTTTAATTTTACAATATCTTTTTCTTCAACCAAAATTCCACAAATAACCATTGGACCAATAACACATCCTCTACCAGCCTCATCAATTCCTAAGATATAATTTTCTTTATTCAACTTCAAAAGTTCTGAGAATTACATCTAATTGGAGTAAGTTATTTAACTTCTTTTCGCCGGGATAAAACAAGGTGCCATCAATCAAATAGAATTTATCCTGATAATTAAAGGCATAAGAGATAAAAGGACCGCCAATAATATCTTTATCATTCTGCCAGACACCAATAAGTTTCAAAGCAGGTTGGTTTAAAAAATAGGTGCTTTCGGCATAAGTATATTCCCTTAAAATGTAATCGCCATTATAAAATTTTATCGTTAAACTATCTCTTAAATTGGCAATCTTTTCGGGCAATAATTCCCTTCTTGTGTTATCAAAATAGATAAATATTGATCTATCAGGATAATGGGTAAAGAGATAGATAAAATTATCTTTTTTATATTCTTCTTTTAAAATATATCTTTTTGGAATTTTAAAAGTAAAATGGTAATTTTCTTTCAGATATTTTATTTTTTCTTTATCAATACCAATAGAATAAGTATAAAGATGGATAAGGTCATAAATATGTTCTAAAAGAGAATAAAAAATTCTTTTCTCGTATCTTTTTAAGCCTTCTTTTAATAGATTTTTCTCACTACTGACAAAAATAAATATCTGTTGATTTTTGGTATATAAGTCTTTTAAACGAAAGAAGCCAAAGGTATCTCTTTTGATAATCTCAATTTTATCGCCAATCAAATCCGAAATAAATTCGTCAGATATTGTGCCAACTAAAAAGAGGGTAGTAAAATCTTTTAATAAAGGAAAACTTGCTAAGTTTTTATATTTAATAGTAAAATAAGGTTCAGGTTGGGGAGTATAAACTTTCTTTTCTAATATTTGCGAGATTAGATTTTCTATTTCATTTTGATATTCAGTAAAGATAATAACTTCTCTTAATTTACCAATTGTTGGTGGTAGGGGAGAGCAAGAAAATAAGAAAAATATAAAAACCAATATTTTTCTCATACTTTTATTTTAAAGGGAAGTATTTATTATTTCAATTATTTTATCTTTACTTTTTTCGCCTTTAATAATTTTTATTTGTCCTTTTTTCACATTAAAATATTCAGCTAAAATTTCAATCAAAACTTTATTTGCTTTTCCTTCAATGGGTGGAGCGGTTAAATAGACTTTTAATCTATCTTTTTCTTTTACTATCTCATTCTTTTTGGCGTTAGGAATAACTCGTATTTTTATTATTTGTGACTTATAATACTGTGACACTTTTTGCTAAATGTCTTGGTTTATCAACATCGCAACCACGGAGGCAGGCGATATGATAGGCAAAAAGTTGAAGGGGAATTGCTACTAAAATTGGTGTTAAAAATTCAATCGTTTCTGGTAGATAAAAAATATCTTCGGAGATTTCTTTTAGTCTTTTATCATTCTCATTGCCGATAGCAATAATTTTGCCACCCCTTGCCTTTGCTTCCATTATATTGGAAATCATTTTCTCATAAGTTGAGTCTTTTACGCAAATACAGATAACCGGTATTTCTTCGGTGATTACCGAAATTGGTCCATGTTTCATTTCACCGGCAGGATAGCCAGCAGCGTGGATATAAGAAATCTCTTTTAATTTTAAAGCGCCTTCTAAAGCACTGGGATAGTTAATTCCTCTTCCTAAAAAGACAAAATGGGGTGAATTATAATATTTCCTTGCTACTTTTTTGATTGTTTTATCTAAAAGTAATGCTTTCTTAATCTTTTCTGGGATAATTTTTAATTCTTTCAAATAGTCTTCTAATTTTTCTCTGTTAATTTTTTCTCTTATTAAGGCAAAATATAGTGCTAAAATAAATAGATTAAAAATTTGGGCAGTATATGCCTTGGTAGAAGCAACACCAATTTCCGGACCAGCATTGATAAAAATAACATTATCGGCTTCTCTATCCATTGATGATCTTTTCACATTTAAGATTGCTAAATTTTTTATCTTTCTCTCTTTTGCCTCCCTTAATGCCATTAAGGTATCAGCAGTTTCACCCGATTGGGAAATGGCAATCATTAAGGTATTGTTATTAAATAGAAAAGGTCTTGATAATAATTCAGAAGCAATCTCCACATTGGTTGGTATTTCACTTATCTTTTCAAAATAATCTCTGCCGATTAAACCTGCGTGATAAGAAGTGCCACAGGCTTGGATAACAATATTACTGATATTTTTTATATCTTCGGGATAGAGATGGAAACTTTCACCTAAAAGAATTTCTTTTTCATATATCCGTTTTTCTAAATTCTCTTTTAAGATTTTAGGTTGTTCGTATATCTCTTTTCTCATAAAATGGCGATATCTTCCTTTACTTACTTCTTTCGCTTTCAAGTCAATTTTTACGCTTTCCTTTTCTATTTCTTTACCTTCTTCATTATAAAAATTTACTCTATCCTTTCTTAAGAAACAGATTTCACCATCTTCCATAATATAAACCTTTTTACAGATACCAACTAATGCCAAAATATCTGAAGCGATCATTCCTTCATTTTTACCAATTCCGCAAAGGAGTGGACTCCCTTTTTTTATACCAATAAGAAAATCAAATAATGGAGAAATAAGGCAAAGGGCAAAACTACCTTTTAATTCCTTTAATGTTTCACAAAGACCTTTTAAGAAATCTTTTTCTGTTAAATTATCTTTTTTTATCTTTTCTTCTAAAAGATGAACAATCACTTCGGTATCGGTTTCGCTTTCAAATTTATGACCATTGTTAATAAGTCTCTCTTTTAATTCCTGAAAATTTTCAATTATTCCATTATGGACAATTGCTAAAATCTTTTGGCAGTCTAAAAAGGGATGGGCATTTTCGTCGCTTACCTTTCCGTGGGTTGCCCAGCGGGTATGGCCAATGCCAATTAAAGTATCTCCTTCTTGATAAGAAAATAGGGGAGTAGAATTTAAAATCTCCTTTAATTTAAATAACCTGCCAGCAGTCTTTTTCACAAAGATTTTCCCTTGATAATTTACCGCAATACCGCAGGAATCGTATCCCCGATATTCCAATCTTTCTAAGGCAACTAATAAAACCGAAGTAATATCCCGTGAACCAATATAGCCAACAATTCCACACATATTATTTTAAAATCTCATAAACTTGTTTAACAATCTTTTCATCATCGGCATTGATTATTATTCGCAAAAGATTTTCGGTATTAGAAGGTCTTAAATGGAATAAGAAATTTCTTTTGAAAAAGAAAAAGCCATCTTCTTCACTAATAAAATAAGGCTTTTTAAATAACTTAATAAAATTGTTTTTCACTTTTTCCTTCATCTTTAAAAAATTTTTAGTATCAAATGCCATTTTCTCTTTAATAATTATGTAATCATTAAAACTCTTTTTCAATATTGATAAGGGCTTATCTTTTTCTTTGATTAAAGATAGAATAAAATAGAAAGCAACAAAACCATCTCTTGTTAGATTAATATCTTTAACAATCACACCACCGTTTCCCTCACCACCAATAAGGCTTTTTCTTTTTAACATTTGATAAACAACATTACTTTCGCCAACCTTTGTTCGATACAAAGGGACATTAAACTTTTCACAAACATCATTTACCAAAAGGCTTGTTGAGAAATTACAGACAACAGGTGTTCTTTTCTTTTCTAAAAAATATAAAAGAGTTAAAGGAAGAGTATATTCTTCACTTAAAATTTCACCATTTTCACAGACAAAAGCAACTCTATCACCATCCGGGTCAAAACCAATTCCCAAATCTAATTTTTCTTTCTTTATAAAATTAGCCAATTTTCTTAAAGAATTCTTAGAAGGCTCTGGTGGTCTGGGAAAATCCTTTTTAATTTCCTTTTCACAAAATAAGAAACTTGCCTTTAAATTTAAATAATTACAGAAATAATTAATTTCTGAACTTGCTGAGCCATTAACACAATCAATTCCGATTTTCAAGTCCTTAAAAGATAGGTTCTTAAATATTTTATACCTACTAATTTTTAACAGATGTTTTTGATAAATAAGTTCTTTATTAAAACTTTCAATTTTTGGTAAATCTTTTCTTTCTAAGTTTTTAATATCATCAAAACTAAATTTTTTAATCTCTTTCTCAAAAAGAAACCTGCCTTTAGAAGATACAAATTTCAAACCATTTTCATTAATTGGATTATGGGAAGCGGTAATAATAATTCCTGGTAGTTTTAATATCTGAGAGGCAAAAACCAATGTTGGCGTTGGAATAATTCCCAAATCAATTACATTTTTACCTGCCTGTAAAATTCCTGATATAACCGATGAATAAAAAATCTTAGAACTTGGTCTAGTATCATAACCTAATAAAATTTTATCTTCCTTTTGATTTTTAGAAAAATGGTAAGTAAATATAAAAAAATCGTATGGGAAAATATTAAAAAATACCTTTCCTCTTAAACCAGAAACGCTAAATTTATACATTTGTTATTAGTATAAAGAGAAATAAGATTAAGTCAAGAGTGTTGAATAAGAACTTATTAAGTTAATATAAAAAAAGTGGTAACCTTTAGGGGTCTTTTTTCGTATTATATATAGGGAGAGATATTATGGTGATGGACTGTTATCCGAAGGTTAATAAGTATACTATTCCTAATCTGATGGGCAATTTCAAAATAATCCCAAAGAAAGGTTATTTATCTTTCTACTATTATAATTTCCAACCGGCTTATAACGATTATTGGATAAAGAGGTTATTAATTTTACTAAAAAACAAACTTAAAAAGGAGGTGCTTAAAACCCAGTATTTTTTTAATAACTAAATAAATATCTCTTTTATATATTCTAAAAACCTATCTTAGTAATACAGGAGGGTTTTGCTTTCTATTAAAAAGGGGGCAGTATAGGAGATATTATAGAATTTAGTTTTTAAAGGTATAATAATTTGAGAAAACTATTTTAAAATGGGTAAAGATTTCTTTTAAATCTTTTGAAATAAATAAGTTTTGCTTTTGAATGATTATTTTAGTTTTATGAGGATTTTATACTTTGTTTTAGAGTTCCTTTTATTTTTAGGTTAATTATTATAAGTAAATAAGATTTTTTGACTTTTGATGATAATTTATTATAATACTAAAATGTTAAAGAAAACACCTTTTTATGAGAAACATTTGGAATATAAGGCACAGATGATTGATTTTTTTTCTTATTTGATGCCGATTTCTTATCGTTCAATTAAAGAAGAGGTATTAGCGGTAAGAAATAACTGTGGTCTTTTTGATGTCTCTCATATGGGAAGGATTGAGGTTTCCGGAAAAGATTATAAGGAATTTGTGAATTATCTGATTACTAATGATATTTTTTCTTTAAAAGAGTATCAAGCTTGTTATGCTTGTATGTTATATGAAGATGGTGGGATTGTTGACGATTTGGTCTGTTATAATCTACCTGAGAGAATTTTATTGGTAGTAAATTGTGCCAATTTAGAGAAGGATTATAATTATATTTTATCAATAAATAAAAAATTTAATTGTGAAATAAAAAATATTTCCGAAGAGGTTTGTCAGTTGGCTTTGCAAGGCAAAAGGGCAGAAGAAATTCTTTCTTCTCTTACCAATGATAATTTATCAGAGATTGGTTTCTATTATTCTAAGGAGATAAAGATATTGGATGTTTTAATGTTAGTCTCCCGAACAGGCTATACGGGTGAAGATGGTTTTGAGTTATATTTTGATAGAAGTTATGCCCATAAGATATGGGATGCTCTTTTTGAGAAAGATTCTTCCCTTATGCCTTGTGGATTGGGAGCAAGGGATATGTTAAGATTGGAAATGGGCTATTGTTTATATGGTCAGGATATTGATAAGGATAAAAATCCCTTAGAGGCTAATCTTTCTTTTGTAGTAAAATTTAATAAGGATTTCATTGGCAAAGAAGCATTATTGAAAATAAAAGAACAAGGGCTGAAAAGAAAATTGGTGGGAATAAAATTTGCTGATAAAGTAATTCCACGACCAAAAATGAATTTATACGATAGTAATAATTCTTTAATAGGTTTTATTACCAGTGGCACTTTTTCTTTTAGTGTAAATTGTGGGATTGCTTTGGGATATGTCGATATAAATTATTGCCAAATTGGTAATAAAGTTTATTTAGAAAATAAGAAAGAGGGTGAGATTGTGAAATTACCTTTTTATCAATTTGGTAGTATTAAAAAATCAAAAAAGGAGGTTTAATGGCTTTAGTATTAGATAATTTGTATTACACAAAAACCCATGAGTGGATTAAAGTAGAGAATGATATTGGAATTGTTGGTATAACCGATTTTGCCCAAAAGGAATTACAGGATATCGTCTATTTTGGCATTGAAGAAAGTATTGTTGGCAAAGAATTAAAGGCAGGAGATAAATTTGGATATGTGGAAGCAGTGAAAACTGCCGCTGATTTGTATTTACCGGTTTCAGGAGAGATTATTGAGATAAATAAAGAGTTAATTGCTAATCCGGTAATTGCTAATCAAGACCCTTATGGTCAAGGTTGGATATTGAAAATTAAGATAAAAGATAAAGAAGAATTAAAAAATTTATTAAATAGTGAAGATTATAAAAAACATATTGGAGAGGCATAAATGTTTATACCCCATAGTGAAGAAGAGATAAAAGAGATGCTTTCTTATCTTGGACTAAAGAGTTTAGATGAACTTTTTCAAACTATTCCTGACAATTTAAAAGTAAAATTAGAAGACGAGAAGGTTAAAGTATTAAAAGAGTTGGAAGCAAGAAAAGAATTAAAAAAGATTTCCCAAGAGAATAAGACAATTTCTTCTTATATCTCTTTTTTAGGTGGCGGTATTTATGACCATTATATCCCTTCCTGTATTGACCAGATTGTTTTAAGAAGCGAGTTTTATACTGCTTATACTCCTTATCAGCCAGAGGTATCCCAAGGGACCTTACAGGCAATGTTTGAGTTTCAATCTTTGATCTGTGATTTATTCAAAATGGATGTCTCTACTGCTTCCCATTATGATGGTGCTACTGCTTTGGCAGAGGCGATTTATGTTTTAAAAAAGAAAGGTTATAAAAATTGTCTAATCTCTTCTGGTGTTTCACCTTTTTATTGGGAAGTTATTAAAACCTACTTTTTAGGTCAAGATATAAATTTTGTTAAAATCCCTTTAAAGGAATTTACTATTGATATTGATTATTTAGAAAAAAAGGCAAAGGAATTGGAAAAGAATTTCTTTTTGGTATTTCAAACTCCTAACTTCTTTGGTTTTATAGAAGATGTTGAAGTCCTTTCTCAGATTGTTCAAAGATATAATGGAAAATTGATTGTTTCCTGCGACCCAATTTCTTTAGCAATTTTGAAGCCACCGGGAGATTATGGTGCTGATTTGGCAACCGGTGAAGGTCAATCATTAGGTCTTTATCCTTCTTTGGGCGGACCCCTTTTAGGAATTTTAACAAGTAAAAAAGAATATATCAGAGACCTACCGGGTAGGATTTGTGGTAAGACAGTTGACAAAGAAGGAAAAGTTGGTTATGTTACGGTTTTACAAACAAGGGAGCAACATATTAGAAGGGAAAAGGCCACGTCCAATATCTGCACCAATCAACAACTTTGTGCTTTAAGAGCAGCAATTTATCTTTCTTTAATGGGAAAAGAAGGGCTTAAAAAAGTTGCCAATTTTTCCTTTCAGAAAAGCCATTATCTTTATGAAAATCTTTTATCACTGCCAATTTTTGAAAAGGTTTCCGATAGACCTTTCTTTAAAGAATTTACAATAAAAAGTAAAGTTTCCGTTAGAGAATTGCTTAATAAATGTAAAAAAGAGAAGATTTATGCTGGTATTGATTTATATGAGATAACAAAGGATGAGAATTTGAAAGATATGCTACTTGTTTGTGTAACAGAAAAGAGAAAGAAAGAGGAGATGGATTACTTTGTAGAAGTGCTAAAAAGGAGTTTCTGATGGAGTGTAATATTAAAAGAAATTTAAGTTTTTGTAATTGTTCTTATCCGACTTGTGAAAAGAAAGGAAAGTGTTGTGAATGTCTTCATTATCATTTAAAAAGAAGAGAGGTACCGGCTTGCTTTTTCTCCAAAGAAGTGGAAAGAACTTATGACCGCTCAATTGAGAATTTTATTAAGCATTATAAAGGATAGAATATGCTTGAGAAATTAATCAAGGAATATTCTAAAAAGGGAAAGTTTAATGACTATTTTGGCGAGATTGATATTCCCGAGAAAGATATTAAAAATTATCTTTCAGAAAATCTTTTAAGAAAGGATTTTGAATTTATTGAGGTTTCGGAAATAGAAGTGATTAGACATTTTATCCGTCTTTCGGCTTTGAATTACCATTTAGATAAAGGAATCTATCCCTTAGGAAGTTGCACGATGAAGCATAATCCAAAGGTGAACGAAGAAGTAGCAAGTTACGAAGGTTTTCTTTATCTCCATCCTTTACAAGAAGAAGAGGATATCCAAGGTGCTTTGCGATTGATGTATGAACTTATTTATTTCTTAAAAGAGATTTCGGGAATGGATTATGTTTCTTTGCAGCCGCCAGCCGGTGCGAGTGGTGAATTAACAGCAATGCTGGTTATCAAGAAATATTTTATGGATAAAAAAGAAGATAGAAAGATTGTTTTAATTCCTGATTCGGCTCACGGAACAAATCCGGCAAGTGTGAGTATGGCGGGATTTGTTGCTCAAACAATTAAATCTAATAGTGAAGGAATGATTGATTTAGAAGATTTGAAAAAGAATTTAAATAGTCAAGTTGCCTGTTTGATGATTACCAATCCTAATACTTTAGGAATTTTTGAAAAGAATATTAAATTGATTGCTGAAGAGTTACATAAATACGGTGCGCTCCTATATTTAGATGGTGCCAATTTGAATGCCTATTGCGGAATTCATCGACCAGGTGATGCTGGTGTTGATATTATGCATTTTAATCTTCACAAAACCTTTTCTACTCCGCACGGTGGTGGTGGTCCCGGAGCAGGTCCGGTTGGTGCCAAAGATTTTTTAGTTCCCTATTTGCCCAATCCGAAGATTGAAAAAAAGAATGAGAAATATTATCTTAAATATGATAAAGAGTCAATCGGCAAGACAGCAAGTTTTTATGGTAATTTTAATGTTTTTGTTAAGGCATATACTTACATAAGAATGAATGGAATAAAGGGCTTGAAGAAAGTTTCTCAGATTGCGGTTTTAAATGCCAGTTATTTAAGAAAGAGATTAGAAGAACTTGGTTTTTCTTGTGAATATAAAACCAACACTTTACACGAATTTGTTTTGACTTTGAAGGATTTTAAAAAACAGGATGTTAGGGCTTTGGATATTGCCAAAAGATTATTAGATTATTATTGTCATGCACCAACGGTATATTTTCCGTTAATTGTGTCTGAAGCCTTTATGATTGAGCCGACCGAAACCGAGCCAAAAGAAGAACTTGATAGATTTATTTCGGTAATGGCAAGGATAAAAGAGGAGATAAAAGAAAATCCGGAATTAGTAAAGAATGCGCCCCATAATACACCAGTAAGAAGATTAGATGAAGGAAAAGCCGGAAGAGAATTAATTGTAAAATGGAGTTAACTGAATTAGAAAGAGAAGAATTGATAAAGAAAATTGCCGAAAGGGTAGTTTCTTTGAGGTTAACACCATTAGCGATTGTTTTGTTAGAATCAAGTAAGCCATTATCTTTTGCTTTTAATCAACTTTTGGTATTTTTTCAGCCGATTGTTACTTCGGTAATTAATCCGGTACCTTATGAAAAGTTGGTTTTATTATTTGAAGATAGAAATAATCTTGAATTATTGATTAAAGAGATTGAAAAAAGAGAGGATGAATATGATCGAGAAAGAAAAAATAAAAAGAATATTAGCAACTGATTGTGGCAGCACAACCACAAAAGCAATTTTGATTGAAAAGCGAGGTGAAGAGTATCGTTTAATTGTTCGTGGCGAAGCACCAACAACTGTTGAGGCACCTTTTGAAGATGTTACGAGAGGTGTCTTGAATGCAGTTAGAGAAGTGGAAGAGTTGACCGGTGTGAAAATTTTGGAAGGAGAAAAAATAATTAAACCTTATAAAGATGAAAAAGAGGGAGTTGATATCTATGTCTCCACAAGTTCCGCCGGCGGTGGTTTACAGATGATGGTTGCTGGTGTTGTTTTGACGATGACGGCAGAAAGTGCTCAAAGAGCAGCATTAGGCGCTGGTGCGATTGTAATGGATGTGATTGCTTCTAATGATGGAAGATTACCTCACGAAAAGATTGAGAGGATAAGAAATTTAAGACCGGATATGATTTTGCTTTCTGGTGGTGTTGATGGTGGAACAATTTCTCATGTGGTGGAACTTGCGGAGTTAATAAGAGCTGCTGATCCAAAACCAAGGTTTGGAATTGGTTACAAATTACCAGTAATTTATGCTGGCAATAAGGATGCGCGAGAACATATCCTAAAAATTTTAAAAGAACATACTGCTTTAGAAATAGTGGAAAACATTAGACCGGTTTTAGAAAGAGAAAATTTACAACCGGCAAGGCATAAAATCCACGATTTATTTATGGAACATGTAATGGCTCATGCTCCAGGATATAAAAAACTTATGGAATGGACAGATGTGCCGATAATGCCCACACCGGGAGCGGTTGGTCTTTTGATTGAACAAGTTGGCAGAAGTGAAAATATTGAGGTTTTAGGAGTAGATATCGGTGGTGCCACGACCGATATTTTTTCTTGTTTCCGAGACAGAAGAGCAGAAAGTGAAGAATTGGTTTTCAATAGAACTGTAAGCGCTAATTTAGGAATGTCTTACAGTATTAGTAATGTTTTAAGAGAGGCAGGTATTGAAAATATTATCCGCTGGATTCCTTTTAAGATTGATGAAGGTGATTTGAGAAATAGAATAAGAAATAAAATGATAAGACCAACAACTATTCCCCATACCTTAGAAGAGTTAAAAATTGAACAAGCAATTGCCCGCGAGGCATTAAGATTGGCATTAGAACAACACAAATCAATGGCAGTTGGTTTAAAAGGTATTCAACAAGAAAGGACAATTTCTGATGCCTTTGCCCAAGCATTAACTGGTGAAACATTAGTTAATATGATGACTTTAAATTTAATAATCGGTTCTGGTGGGATTTTATCCCACGCACCAAGAAGGGTTCAAGCAGCAATGATGATGATCGATGGTTTCTTACCGGAGGGAATAACAAGATTGGCAGTTGATAGTATCTTTATGATGCCCCATTTAGGAGTTTTATCTAC
>JBDRVE010000018.1:0-12304 GCA_039801725.1 candidate division WOR-3 bacterium
TTGATAATTTAAAAGAAGAGGAATAGCAATCTGGTCGGTCTTAGAAACATCAGGAACTGCTGAAACCTGCTCATCCTTAGGAAAATTGATGTTTTCTAAACTAAAAATAAAAAAAGGTAGTAAAATAATAAAAAAATACCTTTTCATCTTTCCCTCCTTTTTATTATAAATAATAAATATAACAAAAAATTTTCTTTTTGTCAAGAGAAATTATTGAAAATAGAATAATTAAAAATTTGCATCTCACGCAAAAAATCTAAAAGAAAAAATTCTTTCTAAGTATTTGATTTTTAAATACTTAATTTAGATTGGTATTAAAGATAGGGAGCGTATCCCTCCTATCTCCTTTATTCGTCTTAATAATTGCCTTAATCACCCTCTTATTAGATGTCTTGTTTTTAGACTTAATAATAGTATTAATATTAACTTTAATAAATATCTTATCGTTCGTTTTCAATTGTGCCTTATTGTTCGTCTTAATAAGGTTATTAATAATAGACCTAATAAGTAATGGGTTGTAGGATGGAGATAGTGGTGGGCTTATTAAACTTTCTCATTGAATTTTGGTTAATAAAGGATGGTTTGAAAATTCTAATCTATCTATTTGGATTTAGTTATTTTTTTAATTCTTACCACTGCTTAATTATTGATAGAATGCTAAAAGGAAATGGGTTAATAAATTAGTTAAGTTAGTTATCATTGATAATTTAAATTTTTAGGTTATAATTTTATATGTTTAGATTATTTAATTATAATAAAGTATGCGAGATTGAGAAGGTTGAGAACGGCTGGATTGTGAGGCTTCGTTATCCGAAGTTGCCACCGGTTCCTTCTAATGAATCTCAAAAACAGCAATTAAAAGTAATGAGTAGAATTCTTGCTTTATTAAGTAGGATTTCTGCCCAAGAACAGGCAAAAGGAATTGATGAAGAACTTGAGCCTTGGAAAGAGGAGAGCGAAGAAGATTTTGAAGAGATGATGAAGGAGATTGACCGGATAATTGAAGCAACTTTTGATAAGGGAAAGATTATTAAAGAAAGAGAAGAAAGGATAAAAGACGAAGAGACTTATGTTTTTACCAATTTAGATGAAGCCCTAAATTTTGTCCGTTCCTTCCTTTTAGAATAATTATTCCCATTCCATTGTTGCTGGTGGTTTATTAGTAATATCATAAACAACTCGGTTAATCTCTTTTATCTCATTTGTCAATCTCTGAGAAATTTTTTCTAAGATAGAATAAGGGATTTTTGTAAAGTTGGCGGTCATCGCATCTTGTGATTCAACAACTCTTATCACAATTGGGTATTTATAACTTCTTTTATCGCCTTGAATACCAACCGATTTTATTGATAACAATACCGGAAAAGCCATCCAAACCTTATGGTAATAACCCACCCTTTTTAATTCTTCTTCAATAATTTCTGTTGCTTTCTTGACAATTGCTACTTTTTTGGGAGTTACTTCGCCAATAATTCTTACTGCGAAACCAGGACCAGGAAAGACATGCCTTTTGATTATTTCTTTTGGGATTCTTAATATCTTGGCGATATTCCTTACTTCATCTTTGTAGAGATTTCTTAAAGGTTCATAAATTTTTAAAAAACTTCTTTTCGGCAAGCCACCAACATTATGGTGGGACTTTATCTTTGAAGAATATCTTGTTTGTCCACTTTCAATCCTATCGGAATAGATAGTTCCCTGAATTAAAATATCACAATTCATTTTTTTGGCTATTCTTTCAAAAATCTTAATAAATATTTTGCCAATTATTTTCCTTTTTTCTTCCGGATTTACTATTCCTTTTAGATTTTTAAAAAATTCCTTTTGGGCATTAATTATTTTTAATTTAAATTTATATTCTCGGGAAAATCTTTTGATTATCTCTTTATCTTCCTTCCGCATTAAGCCAGTATCAACATAAACAGAAAGAAGATTATTTTTAATCACACTATTTACTAAAATTGCTGCCACGAGCGAATCAATACCACCAGAAAGAGCAAGAATAGCCTTCTTATTGCCAATCTCATTTTTTATTTCCCTTTTTATTATTTCTATCATTCTTTTTGTTTGCCATTCCTTTTTAACTTGGCAGATTTTGAATACGAAATTTTTCAATATCTCTTTTCCCTTTTTAGTGTGCGAGACTTCGGGATGGAATTGGACACCAAAGATTTTCTTTTCTAAATTTTGATAGGCAGCAATTTTAGAATATTCGGTTTCAGCAATAATTTCAAAATCTTTTGGTAAAGTTTTTACGACATCCCGATGATTCATCCAGACTATCTCTTTTTTTGCTAAACCTTCAAATAAAGGACTTCTTTTAATAATCCTTAATTCTGTTAAACCATATTCTCCGGCCTTCCCTTTTTCAATCTTACCGCCCAAAAGATAGGCAATTAACTGATGGCCATAACAGATGCCTAAAATCGGAATTCCTTTTTTTAAAATTTCTTTATCAACTTTTGGCGAATCCTTTTTATAAACCGAAGAAGGTCCACCGGATAAGATGATGCCTTTAAAATTATTCTTTGCTATTTTGGAAAAGGATATATTTCCTGGCAAAATTTCGGTATAAACTCCCAGTTCTCTTATTCTCCTACTAATCAAATGGGTATATTGTCCGCCAAAATCTAAAATTAATATTTTATCAACAAATATTTTATCCATCAAAAGATAAGGCTGCTCCTAAGGCAGCAACAATTAAAGGTTCTTGAGGAATATTTAATTCTTCGCCCAAAAGGATTTCTAACGCCTTTTTTAATCCGAGATTTTTGGCACCGCCACCAGTAAGGGCAACTTTCTTTTCAATTTTTATTCCTTGTGCCAAACTAACAATTCTCTTGGCAACCGCAAGACAAACACCAAAAAGCACATTACTGATTTCTTCGCCTTGGTAAATTTTTGAAAGAACCTCGGATTCCACCATCACCACACATAAATGGGAAATTAGTGAAGGATTTTTGTATTCTAAGACTTTTCTGTTGAATTCTTCAAAGGTAATTCCTAAGGCTTTAATAAGATTAGCAAAAAATCGACCTGTTCCCGAAGCACAGCGGTCATTCATAATAAAATCGATCACCTTCCCTTTGTTATCAATTTTAATAATTTTAATATCTTCGCCACCAATATCAATAATTGTTCTTACCTCGGAAGATAAGAAATTTATTCCCTTGGCAATGGCGGTAATTTCCGTAAGAGAAGCCTGATGTTCAATTAAATTTCTGCCTACACCGGTGGTAATAATTGGGTAATTATTTTTATCTTTTAATTTCTCAATAATTATTTGGCTAACTTTTTTGGGCTGAAACTCGGTTGGCAAAACTTGGTAATCAATAATTTCTTTTTTCTCTTTATCAAATAAAACGCCTTTTGTGTTTGCCGCACCAATATCAATGCCGATAACTTTCATCTTGCTTCTTTTTGATAAAGGAAATAGGAATAGATAATTAAAAAAAGAGAAAAACTAATAATCGGAATTAAAACAAAGAGATAAGAATATCTTAAAAAGAAAAAGCCAAAAAGACTAATAATTCCAGCAAATATAAAAAGTTTGCTTCCTAATAAATGGGTTTTCTGCCAGACATAATCACTACTTAATGTCCAAGGTGTTCTTATTCCCACAAACCAATTCCTCTGGGCGTATTTCAGTAAGATACCAACATATATAAAAAGGATTCCTAAACCAATTGGAAAAAATCGGTTGGGATTAATTTTGATATTTATATTCCATAAAAGCATAAAAAGATAAACCGCAATTAAGAAGATAAAAAATATTAAAAAGAAGGTATCATAATAATTAATAAATTTTATGATATTATTTTTTAATGGGTCAATTTTGGGAATGAGAAGATAAAGAAGAAACATTAAAAGAAGAATAAAAGGAATGAGAAAGGTTCCCCAAAATTTATTGGAATAACCATCTACTTCTCCATATTGGTTCCAATGGCTTGCCATTTTTTCAGGCATTTTAGGATAAAAATAACTGCCGATAAGAAAGGATAAAATCGTGAGAATTAAAATGATAATAGATATTTTCCTCATAAAAAATTATAAAGATTTATTTTTATAATTCAAGGTTGATTTTTTTATTATTTTTAGTTATAATTTTAAATACCCTCATTTCCCCTCCTCCTCTCTATCGCCTCCTTGGGGCAGGGCAAAAAGCCCTGCCCTTTAAATTTTGACTTTCTTACAACTTCACTTAAAATAAAATTATGCGAATAATCTTATTAGTAGTGATAATTTTATTAATTCTTTATCTCTTGTTTGGGAAAAGGATTATAAAATAAATTATAATTTCTTTAATAAGGCGGGAACAATTTTTGTCAAATCTTCAACAATTCCATAATGGCTGACAGAAAAAATCGGAGCATTTGGATCTTTATTTATCGCAATTATTAAATCAGAATTTTTCATACCGACAATATGTTGAAAGGCACCGGAGATTCCTAAGGCAAGATATAATTTTGGCTTGACAGTCTTTCCTGATGAGCCTACTTGTCGATCTTTTGATAGCCAACCAGCATCAATCGCTGGTCTTGAACCTGCTAAAACACCGTTCAATTTTTTGGCTAACTCTTCAACCATTGGCAAATTCTTTTTATCACGCAAACCACGACCAATACCGATAACAATATCGGCTTTGGTAATGTCTACCTCCTCTGCCTCTTCTTTTTTATATTCTAAGATATCAATATTTTTCTCAATATCTAAACTTATCTCTTTTTCAATTATTTCTGAATTTATCTCTTTTCTTTCAAATTTAAAACTACCACTTTGGATAGTAAGAATTAAAGGCTTTTTATCAAACTCATTAATCTCAATTTTTCCGCAGACCTTACCGCCATAAAAATAACGAATAAAATTTATTTCGTCATTAGTTTTTTCTATGCCATTGATATCGGTAACTACTGGAATAGAAAGTTCTACTGCTAAGGAAGGTGCCAATTCATAGGCATTACTTGTCTGACCAAAAACCAATAAATAATTCTCTTTTTCTTTTAAGAAATCTTTTATAACTTTTAAATATAATTCCGGATGATAATCTTCTAAAAGTTTATTTTTAATTAGATAGATTTTATTTACAGCATCTTTTAAATTATTAAAAATACCTTTCTTTTCTTCGGATGTTAAAACCAAACAGGATATCTCACTACCTGATAATTCTTGCCATTTATAAGCAAAACCTAAGGCATCAAAACTGTTAGATAATATTTCCGAAAAGCGGTGTTCAATAAAAACAATTATTTCCTTCATAATATTCCTTTTTCTTTTAATATCTTTATTAAATTATCAGCAATTTCATCTTCACTTCCTTTAATAAATACTGTCTCTCTTTCGCTTTTCGGAATAAAATATTCTTTTAATAAGATATTTTCTTTCATTTCCCAATTGAGTTCAGATAATTTTATCAATTTAATCTCTTTACTGGTTGCCCTTTTGATTGCCAAAATTGAAGCATATCTTAATGGATAAATACCAGTTTGAATTGTCAAAAGAGATGGAAGTTTTATTTTTCTCTTTTCAATTAAACCACCTTCCAATTCTCTTTCAATTAATAGAAAATTATCTTCCTTTTCAACTTTTTTAACCAAGGTAGTAAAAGGAAGGTTTAAATATCTTGCCAAAGCAATATTAGTAATTCCGTAACTATTATCACTACTTGTGACACCGGTTAAAATCAAATCAAAACTGAGGTTTTTAATTACTGAGGCTAAAATTTGGGCAATTAATAAAGGGTCTTTTATCTCTTTTTCTTCCTCAATCCTAATTCCGTAATCAGCACCTTTGGCAAAGCCCATCCTTAATATTTCATCACTTTTCTTATCACCGAAAGTAATTAAAGTAATTTCACCACCGTATTTCTCTTTTAAGATTAACGCAGTCTCTAAGGCATAATTATCGGCTTCGTTTATCGTGTAAACTAATTTATCACGGATAATATCTTTTTTATCAGGAGTTAATTTAATATCAGATTCAGCTGTTTCCGGACAACTTTTTATACAGACAATAATTTTCATAAGAGATGAATTATAATAAATTATAATAAATTTTCAAGAAGTTGAAAATAAGAAAAAGGAGAGATAGAATATCTTTAATGAATTTTATTAGTGGTAAATTCCTTAAAAGATTAAATCGTTTTACTTGTGAATGTCTTGTAAACAGCAAAAAGGTGAAAGCCTACTTACCTAATCCCGGAAGGCTTTGGGAGCTTTTATTAACTAATCGAATTTTATATCTTAAAAAATCTAATAAAAAAGATAATTTACCTTATGTGGTCTATGGTGTTAAAAAGGATAATCAATTTGTTTTATTACATACCAATTATACTAACAAAATTGTTGAAAAACTGATTAAAGAAAAAAAGATAAGAAGTTTAAGGGATTTTAAAATAATAAAAAGAGAAGTAAAAGTTAATAATCACCGAATAGATTTTCTTTTAAAAAGAAAGAATAAAAAAATATATTTAGAAGTTAAATCAGTTACTTTATTTAAAGATAGACTGGCAATGTTTCCTGATGCGCCAACCGAAAGAGGAAGAAAGCATTTATCTTTTCTAAGTAAAAATAAAGGTATGGTCTTATTTGTTGTCTATTCACCAAAGGTTTTTTATTTTCTACCAGATTTTCATACCGATTTTTCCTTTTCCCAAACCCTTTATCAATTGAAGGATAGAATAAAAATTAAGGCAATTAGTCTAAAAGTAGATGAAGAATTAAATTATCAATTTGTTAGGGAACTAAAAATCCCTTGGAAAATATTTAAAAAGGAAGCAAAAGATAGGGGAGTTTATTTGATTGTTGGAGAACTAAAAAGAGCAAAGAAAATTTCTATTGGCAAATTAAAAAAGATAAAATTTAAAAAAGGTTTTTATATCTATGTTGGTAAGGCAATGAATAATTTAAGTAAAAGAATAGAAAGACATTTACAAAGAGATAAGAAGAAAAGATGGCATATTGACTATTTAATAAATTATTTAACCAATTTAAAACCGATACCAATCAGAACTTCCCAAAATTTAGAATGTTCTCTGGCAAAAGATATAAAGAAAATTGCTAACCTCTTTATCAGAGATTTTGGCTGTAGTGATTGTCAATGTGATAGCCATCTCTTTTATTTTAAAAAGAGCCCTTTTACCCAAGAAAAATTTGTTAACTTGATTTTAAAATATCGCCTTGGGCGGCTGATATCAACAATTTGACTTTTTGTTAGTTTTTGTTATACTAACAATATGGATAAGAAATTATTTGCGATATTAAAAAATTTTGGTTTAACAAATTATGAGGCGGAAGTTTATAGTGCTTTATTAAGGGTAGATAAGGCAAAGGTATCGGATTTAGCAGAAATGGTATCGGTTCCTCGTCCCCAGATTTATCTTATTTTAAAAAGATTGATTGATTTAGGATTGTGTACCGAAAAGAAGGGAAAGATAAAATATTATTCTTCTCTTCCACCGAGTATTGGACTTCGTTATCTTTTAGAAAAAGAAGAAAAAGAGTTGAAAAATAAGTTTTCTTTGATAAAAGAGTTAGAAAAAATTTATAAACAAAGGGAAAATAAGAAGAAATCTTTGGAATTTATTGAAGTGATTAAAGGAGAATCGGGAAGGGAATATTTAATCTCCTTGTTAAAGAATGCTCAAAAAGAAGTGCTGGTTTTCTGTAAGTATGTTTTGAGAAAAACCCAAGAGCGATTGAAAAAATCCTATAATATGGAAATGGTAGTATTGAAAAATAAAGTCCAAGTCCGTTGTCTTTATGAAAAAAGTTTCTTTAATGACCCTGATATTTTCCCTTATATTAAAAAATTGATAGAAAATGGAGAAAAGGCAAGGGTTATTGATTATTTACCGATGAATATGACGGTGATTGATGAGAAGAGCGCCACATTCTCTTTGTTGGGAGAAGATGAAGAGGATGTGGTTATTTTTTATCTTAACCATCCTGCTTTGGTAACATTGATGAAAGCCGGATTTGAATATTATTGGCAAAAAGGTAAAGAAGTTGATTTAAAAAAGGAGGAAAAATGAATCTATTCTTAACTATTTTATTTTTATTTAATTTAAATATTGATTTTAATCAAGGTCTTCTAACGGAAAATCCAGTTCCTTCTCAACCGATAATGTTAAATCCCTGCTTTTCTTCTTCTCCTTTATCAATAACTAATGAAAAAATTTTTGCTGTCCCAAAACGAGAATCCCTTAATCTTTCTCTTCTCGGTGAATATAATCTTGCTGGTGGCTATGTGAATATGAGCGGTTGGCAGGTAAAGCCTTATCAAAACCATATCCTTTATTCTTCTGGTGGTGGTTTTTATATCTTTTCTTGCCAAGAGAGTTTAGTGAAAGTTGGTGAGGTCTCTGGTCCGGGTTATATCTTTGATTTTGAGATTAGAGATACTTTAATCTATTGTGCCAGTGCCGATATCGGTTTAGTAATCTTTAATTTTAGTAATATTAGCCAAGCCCGTTGGATAAAGAGTCTTTATCTTCCTTTTAATCACCCTACTTCTAATCCTCAATTTGGTTGGGGAGCAACCGGTATTGCCTTGAAAGATAGTTTTGCCTTTATTACTACTCGTGCTGGTGGTCTCTATGTTGTTAATATTGCTGACCCATTAAATCCAAGAATTGTTGCTTATGAAGCCACTTTTGATTGGTTAATGGATGTTAATATTAAAGACACCTTGGCTTATGTTACCAATTATGCTCCAGGAGATACTGCTGGTTTTATTATTTACAATATCAAAAATCCATTAAATCCAACAATTGTCTCTTATCTTGGTAGCGGTGTTCGTAGGGGAATGAGATTCTGTATAAAAGATACCTTTGCTTATGTGGGAGCAAGATATTATGGTTTTTATATTATCAATATTGCTGATCCAAGAAATCCAAGATTGGTTGCTAATCCAACAGATTTATTAGAAGTGCAAAATGTGAATGTGATAAATTTTGGTGATACGATATATGCCTATGTAAACGATATAAACGGTTTGGCAATTTATAATGTCTCTAATCCTGCTAATCCGTCATTAATTACTCAAATGAATGTTCGTTCAACTGCGGTTTCTTTTGACCTTGTCCAAAGAAGACTTTATAACCAGGCATTAGCCGGTGCCACTCTTTATGATATTACCTATCCTTATAATCCACAACTTATTAACTATTATCTCTATTTAGGAAATCCATATTATTTAACAGTTCACAATAATCTTGCTTATCTCTATGATGGTTATGGTTGTTTAAGGATTTTAGATATCTCGCAGCAAAACAAGATAAGGGAAATTGCTTGGTATGATAAATATTTAGAATCAATACCATCGGGAAGTTGGCTTGCTCAGATTGGTGGTATGTTCTATCAAAATAATTATATCTATCTAATTGTTCGGGGTTTTCCTTGGTTCTGTTATTTAGCAATTGTTGATGTTTCCAATCCCAATAATCCGCAATGGGTTGGCACAAGGATGTGGCGAGGTTATGCGGGTGGTAATCAATTTTATGTGGAAGATACTCTGGCATTTGTTCCTTTGGCATTAAGTGGTCAAACTTATTTAAAGATTTTAAATATTAGAAGTCCAGCAAGAATAATAGAGGTTGGCAATTATTATTGGTCAACTTGGGCAGCCTTAGAAATTTCTAAATATGACTCCCTATTATTAATGGCAGGTGGTTATGACCCAATGGGTGGCACACAACAAACATTTCGGGATTTGGGAATTTTAAATATTAGTGATTTACAAAACCCAATTTTGATAACCGAATATACGACACCGAATCAATGTCGGGGAGTTGATAAATTTGGTTATGTACCAATAATTGCGGTTGCTGATTGGGATGCGGGAGTTCATTTAATAAATATTGCTAATCCTTCTTCTCCGCAAATTATTGGAACAGTTGATTTTGAAGGTTTGGTAGAAGATGTTCATATTGGAAGGGAAGTGGTCTTTTGCGGCAGTGATAATCTTTTTAACGCAATCAAAACTGATGCCGGTCAAAATCCAAGATTGTATGGCTATTATGATTTAAAAGCAAAATTTGGTTATGGTGGAAGTGTTACTGATGTTTGGTCAAAAGAAGATGAATATGGTTATTGCACTACTTACGGAGGCTTCTTTATCTTTTATACTGGTTTAGTTGGATTAAAAGAAGAAATTTCTAAAGATAATAGATTGCGAATAAATGAATCAGGCGTTTATTCTATTACTATTTCTGATATTACTGGAAGAATTGTTGCTAAAGAGAAAAGAAGTTTAAAAGGTGGTGAAATCCTATCTTTTCCTAAAATGAAAAAAGGTATCTACTTCTTAAAAATTGAGGGCAAAGAAAAGATAACAAGAAAGATAGTAATAATTAATTGATTTTTAGATAAAAGAAAAAAATGAGAAAATTATTAATCTTGCTATTTTATTTAGTAATCTTTGCCCAAGAAATTAGATTTCGGGATGTCGCAAGAGAATTGGGAATAAATGTCTCCGGTGGATTAGGTGCCTGTTGTGCCTTTTTTGATTACAATAATGACGATTACTTGGATATCCTTTTTAATCCTGGAAATAGAATCTATCTATTCAGAAATAATTACGGATTAAATTTTACTAATGTTACTGATTCCGCAGGTTTAAGTAATTATGAATTTAGGAATCTCGTAATTGGCGATTATAATAATGATGGCTATTTAGATATTTTAGCCAATTCGCACGGAAGTAATTGTTATCTTTTTAGAAACAACGGAAATGGCACTTTTACGGAAATTGCCTCTTTATCAGGTCTAACAATCGGTGGTTATCGCTCATTATTTTTAGATTATAATCGGGATGGTCTTTTAGATGTTTTAATTATTGGTGGACAAGTAAGTTATCTTTATCGACAAGAGAATAACCATTTTCAAATAGTCCATACTTTTATTGGTGGTAATACAGGAACTGCCTTTGATTATAACAACGATTTTTATCCCGATATCTATATCGGTAGAAATGGTGAGAATAAATTATATAAAAATGTTAATGGTGATACTTTTCTTGATGTTACCAATATCGCTGGTGTCGGTAATACCGGCAGTACGCAAGGAGTGGTTAGTGGTGATTTTGATAATGATGGCGATTTAGATTTGTATTTAACAAATATAAGCGGTGGTTTAAATGCCTTATATGTAAATCAAGGGAATGGCACTTTTGTTAACCGAACAAATTTTTATGGTGTCGGTGATGTTGGCGATGGCAGAACCTGTGATATAATTGATTTTAATAATGACCGCCTGTTTGATATCTTTTCCACAAACCATGTTTATCCCAATCGTCTTTTTAGAAATATGGGTTATAATGCTCCCTTTTATAATGTTGCTGGTTTAGTGAATATCGCTCAACCGCAAGATATCTTTGCTAGTAGTTGGGGTGATTTTGATAATGATGGTGATTTGGATGCCTTTTTAGTAGGTCATTTTGGAGATGGTTATGCCTTGATGAGAGATAGTGGCGGAAATTATTTTCATTATTTAAAAGTGAAACTTGTTGGCAGACAGAGCAATCGGGCAGGAATTGGTAGTAAAATCTATCTCTTTAAAAATGATACTTGTCAAATGATTGAAATTTCCGGTGGCAGTGGTCAAGATGGTCACAATCCATTAATTGCCCATTTTGGTTTAGGAAATAATGATAATATTGATTCTTTAATTGTCCTCTGGCAAAGTGGCGAAAGAACCAGAATTTTATCTTTACCAGTTGACACAATGCTAACAATTTTTGAGCCATTGACGGAAATAAAAGAAAGAGTAAAATTAGCAAAGGAAGATAAGGTGTTTGGTATTTATGATATTACGGGCAAAAAAATAAATAATCTTAATAAAAGAGGAATTTACTTTATCTTAAAAAAAGGCGAAGTTAAAAAGTTAATAAAGAGGTGAAAGATGAAAAGATATTTTATATTTATATTTTTATTTTTAGCCTGTGTCTATTTAGATAATGTAAATCAACCAAATTCAGTTTCTTTGGGTGAGTATTTTACCATTCTTATTCAAGGAACTTTTGATAACAGTAGTGTTACTGCCCGTGCTTGGTTAGCAATGATGCTGCCTGCTGGAATAAGAGTAGATAGTATTAGATATAATACCAATAATGGCTATACCGAACTTTTAACCCAAATAAGCGATACGGTAACAAGAATTGCCAATAATACTTTTCCGCCTGACCCAAATATGACTTGGTATGGCTATGAAACAAGAGATTATAGTGGAATTGGTAGCGGAACCTATGAAGCAAGAGTTTATCTTTATGTTATGAACACGGCAATTACTGGTAATTATTTGGTTGATTA
>JBDRVE010000018.1:12401-33090 GCA_039801725.1 candidate division WOR-3 bacterium
CCGACCCAAATATGACTTGGTATGGCTATGAAACAAGAGATTATAGTGGAATTGGTAGCGGAACCTATGAAGCAAGAGTTTATCTTTATGTTATGAACACGGCAATTACTGGTAATTATTTGGTTGATTACCGAACAGGAAGTTCTTACCATAACCATTTATATTTGGATAGTATTTTAAACTGTCCTTTGAGAATTTTGAGTAGCAGTATTAAAGAAAGTGAAAAAAGAGAGATAACAAAGAATTTTGATATTACTGGCAGAAGAATTGGAAATAAAACTAAAATCTATTTTATCAAAGGGAAAAAGATTTTAGATTTGATAAAAAATTAATTTTAAGTTATAATTTTTATTTAATAAAAGGAGAAGAAGATGAAAAGAATAATTATTTCTTTAATTTTATTATTAAGTTTTCTTTTTTCTAAGGAATATTTAGTCGTAGTGAAAATTGAAGAGGCTTCTCATTATGATAATCTAAATAACCTAAAAGAATTTATTCCTGTTGCCTTGCTTGATTATTCGGTTATCGGTAGAATTAGCGAGCAGGATTTAAATAAACTCACTAATTTTCATTACCAAATTCTTTATCCAATAGAATTGAAAGATAACGAAGCCTTTTATCTTTTATACTACCCAAAAGAAAATGAAGATTTATCTTTGATAAAAAAGGATTTAGAGAATTATTGTGAAGTTCTTTATAATGAGGGTCAAACTTTTTTAGTTAAGATTGATTTAGCGAAAATAAGTTCCCTACGGGAGTTTGAATTATGCTATTTATCTTTAAGACCAATTATTTTACCAAAATCAGACGAGATAATATGGGAAAGTAAGAAGCCGGAGATTTTAAATATATCCCAGCCTAATCCAATAATTCAAGAGGTAATTGACAGGATAACACCGAGCGAACTTGCTGAATTAATTAGGCAGTTGAGTGGTGAAAAGAAGTGTTTTGTTTTAGGCGATTCGGATTCAATCTCTACCCGCTACGCAACAACCCAAAAGAATTCAAGAGCAATTTATTGGTTTTATGAAAACCTCTTATCTTTCAATTTAGATTCAGTAATTTTTGACCCTTTTAGCCATTCACAAGGAAATGATAGCAATGTTATTGGTGTAAAGAAAGGAAGAATTTATCCCGATATCTATTTTATTGTTGGTGGTCATATTGATAATACCTCTGAATCACCACAAACTTATGCTCCTGGTGCCGATGATAATGCCAGTGGTGTTCTTGCTGCTTTGATTGCTGCTAAATATTTAAAAGATATTCCCTTTAAATACACAATAAAATTTATGGCTTGGAATGCCGAAGAACTTGGTCTTTACGGAAGTCAGGCACATTCCCAAAGAGTAAGGCTCCAAGGTGATTCCATATTAGGTGTTCTAAATTGTGATATGATTGCCTGCGAAATTTCTAATTTAGATTCGGTAAAGATTTATACTGGTCAAAGGATAACATCAAGGGCAATTGGCGAGACTGCCTTTGTTGTCAATCAAAGATATAATATTGGCTTAAATGTTAGAAGAAGCACTTATATGCAAGCAAATTCTGACCACTATCCTTATTATCAGCAAGGATACAATTCTGTCCATTTCTTTGAAGACGATTTCTGTCCGGATTATCACACAACGAGAGATAGAATTAATAGTTCTTGGTTTGATACCATTTATTATTGTAAGGTTGTGAAATTGGTTGTTGCCACTTTGGCTACCTTAGCAATTCCTGATACCGAGATTAGTTATCTCAGTGAAAATAAAATTATAAGTAGTAAAAAATTAAATAAAGGTATAAAAGGCGAAATTTATAATATCTTTGGTCAAAAGATAAAGAGAGAGAATATCAAGAAAGGGATATATTATTTAAAGGAAGATATTGATTTTAGGAAGATTATATTGTTAAAATAATATGGAGATATGCCGAGGTGGCGGAACTGGCAGACGCGGTAGGTTCAGGACCTACTGGCGAAAAGCCGTAGGGGTTCAAATCCCCTCCTCGGCATTAATTCTTATATTTTATAAATATAGATAAATTAAAGCCCTTTTATTATCTTCTTTTCTATTTTTAATATTTATCCTTTTATAAAGAAAATAAATTGCCAAAAAGATTGTTATAAGAAAAATAATTCTATACTATCTCCTATACTATTCCCCCAACGGATTTTATAATTATTAACCGATAGCAATCACTAAACCAAACACCTCTTTTGCTTTATTTTCTAATAATACCTTAGCACAACTATTTAAAGTAGCACCGGTTGTCATTACATCGTCAATTAAAATTATTCTTTTATTTTCAATATTATAGTTATTATTAAAAGCAAAGGCATTTTTAACATTTTCTATTCTTTTTTCTTCTTTCAGTTTTGTTTGGCTTTTTGTATTTTTCTTTCTAATAAGGCAGTTTAAAACTTCTTTATTTGTTATTTTACCTATCTCTTTTGCCAAAATTTCACTTTGGTTATACCCCCTTTCTCTTAATTTTGCTTTATGTAAAGGAACCGGAACTAAGCAATCACAACTTTTTAAGTAATAATCATTAACTATTATATTACTTAATGCTTTTCCAAGGGTTTCTTTTAAAAATATTCGGTGATGATATTTGAATTCGTGGATAAGGTTATTAAAAGGGATAGTAAAATAACCTAAGGCATAAATTCTAATTTTTCTATTTACTATTATTGGTTGAGAAAAGATTTTTTGATGGCAAGAAGGGCAGATTTTTTCACCATTAGTAATTTTTAAACAACCAAAACAGAGAGGTGGAAAGAAAAAATCATAGAAAGATTTTAAGATTTTTAAAATCATTTTTTAAGACGGGAAAGAAAGAGAATAAGGGCAATTACCATTAAGGAAAGAGAGATTATTTGATTTGTTAGAAAGTTTAATTTATCTTCGTAATATCTTAAAAAATCAATGAGAAACCGAAAAAGACCGTAGAAAAATAGAAAGATAGAAAAAAGTAATCCCTCTTTTTTTATTATTCTTGTTTTTTCTAAGCGGAGAATAATAAAAAAGAGGATAAACCCAAAAAAACTGGAATATAATTGAGTAGGATGGATTTTGATATTAAAAAAGGTTGAGCCAGCAGGTGAATCGGGTGGAAAGATAACTCCATATTCACAAGGTTTACCAAAACAACAGCCATTTAAAAAACAGCCAATTCTTGTAAGACCTTCTCCTAAAGCAATCGCTGGTGAGATACTATCAAGCATTTTTAAAATTGGCAACCTATTTTTCTTAGCATAAATTAAGCCAGAAAGGAATCCGCCAATAAAACCACCAAAAAACATTAAACCACCAAGACCACCACGCCAGAAAGCGATAATTCCAATCAAATCGTTTTTAAATTCATCCCAATGATTTAATACGTATAATATCCTTGCACCAATTACTACACCAATAAGGATATAAACCGCCAGATTAACAATTATATCCTCTTTCACACCAAATTTTTTTGCTCTTTTTTGGGTTAATTTTATTCCTAAAATAAAAGAGATAAAAAGCATTAAGCCATAGGAATATAAAGAAAAATTACCAATTTTTAAAAGTACCGGATACATTGGATAAATATAATAAACTTTTAATTAATGTCAAAGATTTAATCAAAGAATTTTAGGCAGGTTTTTATAAAAAGGAGGATAAACTATTCCCTTTTCGGTAATAATTGCGCTTATTAATTTATTTTCAGTTACATCAAAGGCTGGATTATAACATTCAATCTCTTTTGGCGCCAGATAATAATCCTGAATTTTTATTATCTCTTCTTTGCTTCTCTCTTCAATTATTATCTCTTTACCGGTTTTTATATTTTTATCAATTGTTGAAGTGGGGCAGGCAACATAAAAAGGTTTTTTATAATATCTTGCACAGATTGCTAATGTCTTTGTACCAATCTTATTTGCCGTATCACCATTTAAAGCAACCCGATCGGCACCAACTAAAACTAAATCAATATCTTTCATTATCACTCCTACCATATTATCAGTAATTAATATTGGTTTAATATTTTTAAAAGGAGAATTTAAAATTTCAAAGGTAGTTAATCTCGCACCTTGCCATAAAGGTCTTGTCTCACAGATATAACAGGTAATTTCTTTCCCTTTTTTTGCCGCATAAAAAATTATGCCTAAAGCGGTACCAATACCACCGGTTGCTAAATGGCCGGTATTACAAATTGTTAAAATTTTCGCTTTCTTGGGAATTAATTTATCACCATATTGAGCAATCTTTAAACAATTATTTATTTCTTTTTGATGGAAATATAAAACGCGTTTTTTAATTTTTTCCTTTATTATCCCTGCCTCCTTCTCTTTTTTTATAATCTTTTCTAAATCTTCTAACACATAAAAAAGATTTTTGGCAGTTGGTCGGGTATTTTTTAATTGGGAAATTGCCAAAAGAAGGTTTTCTTTTAAATTATTTTTAATTTTCTGTGATAAGAAATAAACTCCGTAACCAGCAACTACTCCAATTAAAGGTGCTCCCCGAACTTTTAATTCCTTTATTGCCCTTATTAAATCAGATATTTCTTTTATTTCTATATAATTGATTTCGTTCGGTAATTTTGTTTGGTCTAAAAGGAAAAGGGAATTATTTTTAAAATAAAAAGCCGGATAGGGGAATTTAATAACCTGCCTTTTTTCCCCCATCCGGCTTTCCTTATTACTTCAAAAGTTCTTTTAATTGTTTGGCAGCACGGAAATATACTTTTTTCTTTGCTGGAATATCAATAATCTCACCGGTTTTCGGATTTCTTCCTTTTCTTGCCTTTGTTTTCCGAACACCAAATATTCCTAAGCCAGGAATTGCCATTTTGTCATTTTTCTTCACCACTGTTCGCACCGCATCAATAAAAGATTCTAAGCAAGCACTGGCTTGTTTTTTGGTTAAACCCACATCCTTAGCAATTTTTTCAATCAATTCCGCTTTTTTCATAATTCCTCCTTTTTAAATAAATAACCATTGCTAATATTTTAAGTAAATCTACCTTTCTGTCAATAAGAAAAAATATAGATTTTTCAAGGGAAATTTATTATTTGTTTTAATATTGACATTAAATTTGATTAGCAAGATTGGTTGACTTTAAAGAATATTTTATTAAAATTCTCTTATGAAAAATTTAACTCCTTTATTATCTCCCCAAACTATTGCGGTAATTGGTGCTTCCACTAAAAAGGGAAGCATTGGTAATATAGTTTTTTCTAATATATTACTTTCTGGCTATACTGGAGTTGTTTATCCAGTTAATCCTAATGCGAAAAGTGTTTTGGGAGTGAAGGCCTACCCTTCGGTTTTAGATGTCCCTGATGAAATTGATTTAGGGATAATTATTGTTCCGGCAGCAATTGTGAAAGATATTTTGGAAGATTGTGGTAAGAAAGGAGTAAAAAGTGTTATAGTTATTTCTGCTGGTTTTCGGGAAATTGGTGAGAAGGGAGCTCTTTTAGAGGAAGAGATAAAGAAGATTGCCCAGAAATATAATATTCCTTTGTTAGGTCCCAATTGTTTTGGGATTATTAATGCTTCGCCAAAAGTAAGATTGAATACAACTTTTGGTCGGGTAATGCCTAATTTTGGAAATATCAGTTTTCTAACCCAAAGCGGTGCGGTTGGTGCCACTGCTTTAGAATTGGCATCGGCTTACGAAGTTGGTTTTTCTCTTTTTGTCTCTTTTGGTAATAAGGCAGATGTGAATGAAAACGATTTGCTTTTATATTTAAAAGAAGATGAGGAAACAAAGGTGATTTTATTATACTTAGAGGATTTAACTTCACCAAGAGAGTTCTTAGAAATCACCAGAGATATAACAACTAATTATAAAAAACCAATTTTGGCAATAAAGGCAGGAAGGACGGAAGCAGGTCAAAGGGCGGCTTCTTCTCATACTGGTGCTTTAGCCGGAAGTGATGAGATTTATAATGCCTTCTTAGACCAATGTGGGATTTTAAGAGTTGATAAAATTGAAGATTTATTTAATTATGCCAAGGCTTTTGCTTATCAACCTTTGCCTAAAGGAAGAAGGGTGGGAATTATTACTAATGCTGGCGGAATTGGAGTAATGGCAGCAGATGCGGCTGCTCTTAAAGGTTTAGAAGTGACAAGATTTACAAAGGATACTGAGGAAAAATTAAAAAAGATTTTACCACCTCAAGTAAATATTGCTAATCCTTTAGATGTTGTTGGTGATGCTGACGAAGAAAGATATATCCAATCTTTGAAAGCAATTTTAGAAGATGAAAATATCGATGCCGTAGTTGCTAATTGGACACCAAGTATTATGGCGGAAACTAAAAGGATTGCGAAAAGAATTAGCGAGATTGCTTTACATTATAATAAACCAATTTTTGCTTCTCTTTTAACATTAGAAAACCCAAAAGAAGTTATTGAAATCTTATGGGAAGCGAAAGTTCCTTATTATTCTTTTCCAGAAGAAGGTTGTGCAGCTTTGGCATTAATGGTGAAATTTAAGGAGTGGACCGAAAGAAAATTAACAGAGATAAAAAAGTTTGAAGATGTGCGTACAGAAAAGGTGGCAGAGATTTTAGCAAAGTATAAAGATAAAAAATTTATTTTAGAACCGGATGGGTATGAGATTTTAAAAGCCTATAATATTCCGGTAATGCCTTATTTTGTTGTTAATTCCTTAGAGGAATGTATCGAAAAGGTAAAGACTTTGGGTTATCCGGTTGTGTTAAAAGTTGTATCTTTTGATGTTCTTCACAAAACTGAGGCGGGAGGAGTTTTTATTGACATTGAAGATGAAGAGGAATTGAAGGAAAAATATGAATTATTAATAAATAATATGAAAAAGAAAAATTTTAATATTGAAGGGATTTTGTGTCAAAAAATGGCGGAGGAGGGAGTAGAGACAATTATTGGTGCTAAAAAGGATAGGATATTTGGTAATGTCGTGATGTTTGGTATGGGTGGAATTTATGTTGAAGTTTTTAAAGATGTTTCTTTTCGGGTATGTCCAATGAGAGAACTTTCTGCCTACCATATGATTGAAGAGACCAAAGGTTATCAAATATTAAAAGGTGCTCGTAAAGGGAAGGTTTATTCTATAGATACAATTGCCGAAGTTTTGATGCGGCTTTCCCAATTAGTTTGCGAATTTAATAATTTTTTAGAAATTGATATCAATCCTTTTATTGTTTATGAAAAAAATAAAGGAGGTTATGCCTGTGATGCCCGATTTATCTTATGTTAAAGATTACTTTGATTTAAGAATTGAAGAGAGTGAAACAACCTCTCTTCAATTCCGAGGAAAGGAATTGGAAGTTATTCAGAGAAATTTTGAACGGGGTGGTTTCTTACGGATTTTTAAAAGAGGTAACTGGCTCTCGGCTTCTTTTAACGATGTGGAAAAGCAGATCAATAGAGAAAATGTTGAGATTCTTTTAAAAGATGCTGAATTATTAAGACCTAAAGAGGGAAATTTAACCTTACTACTTCCCAAGGAAGATAAGCGGAGTTACAAATTAATCGACCAAGAAGAGTTATTAAATTACAAATTTGATTTGTTAAGAAAATACAATAATATTTTGCTTTCACACCCAAAAATTGTTACTACAAATGCGATTTATAATGACCGGTTGGTAAGAAAGATTTTTTATTCTAAGGATGGTCGAGAGATAGATTACACAATCTTTTACTATTCTATCTATCTAGTAGCAATAAGCCGCGATGGGAATAATATTTGTGATTACGGATTGGGAATTGGTCGTTCCCGAGTTTTAGAAGATGGTGTTTCTATAAAAGAATTATTAAAAGATTTAGAAAATAAGGAAGAGGAAATTGAGAAAATAGTTAAAATTGCGGTTGATTTACTTTCTGCCGAACCGGTAGTGGGCGGTATTTACGATGTGATTATTGACCAGAGATTAGCCGGTGTTTTTGCCCACGAAGCCTTTGGCCATTTATCGGAAGCCGATCATATTTATACCAATGAAAAGTTAAAAAAATTGATGGCAATTGGTAATCAATATGGTATTGAAGAATTAACCATTGTTGATGATCCCCAATTACCGAATGAAAGGGGAAGTTATCTTTACGATGATGAAGGAACGGAAGCAAAGAAAACTTACCTCATAAAAGAAGGGAAAATTGCTGGTCATTTACATTCCAAAGAAACAGCAGCAAAAATGGGAGAAGAATTGACCGGTAATGCCCGAAGTATCTCTTATCGCCATCCACCAATTGTCCGAATGTCCAATACTTATATTGAACCAAGGGATAAAAGTTTTGAAGAACTTCTTTCTCTTTTAGATAACGGTTTATATGTCTGTGGTGCTCGTGGCGGTCAAACGGAATTAGAAAATTTCTCTTTTGCTTCTCAATATGCTTACGAAGTAAAAAAGGGTAAGTTAGGAAAAATGATCAGGGATGTGACTATCTGTGGCAATGTCTTTGAGACATTAAAAAACATCAAAGGGATTGGCAATGATTTAAAAATTTATGGTGGCAGTTGCGGTAAAGGAAGTCAATATCCTTTGCCGATTGGTGACGGCGGACCGCACATATTAATAAAAAATGTAATAATTGGAGGCAGATAATGGTGATAGAAGATTTAAAAGAACTTTTGAAAGATAAAAATATTATTTACGATATATTTTATGAAGAAGGACACCAAGAAAGTTTTCAATTTCGGGGAGATGAGCCCTATTCTTGCGAAAAGAAAGAGAGAAGAGGGGTGGGTTTAAGGGTGATTAAAGATGGTCGAATTGGTTTTTCTTCTACTTCCGATTTTTCTAAATTAAAGGAATTAGTTGATACTGCTTTAACCCTTTCTTTTTACGGTGAAAAAGTTAATATAAAATTACCTTGGGAAAAAGATTTACCAGAAGTGAAGACAATTTCTAATAAGACAAGTTTAATAAAAAGTGAGAAACTCTATTCAATGGCTGTAGAGTTAATCTCTTTAATCAAAGAAAAAGAGCCAGAAGTAAAAATTGACCTTTCTATTGAGAAAGAATACCAATATGTCCGATTGGCAAATAGTGAAGGTTTTGATGCTTCTTATGAGAAGATAATTTTGGGGTTTGGTTTTGATGGACTATTAGTTTTAGAAGACGGAATAACTTGGCTTTCTGATTTCTATAATCTTTCGGAGAATCCTGAATTAGATTTAAAAAAGGTTAGTGAAGATTTTTGCCAATTAATAAAGATTGCTAAAAGAAAGGTAAAAATAAATACTGGTGAGTATAAGGTAATTTTAATGCCGATACCGGCTGCCCATTTTTTCTCTATTTTATTTGTTGGTGCTAATGGTAAACAATTAGAAAAGAATGCTACTCCTTTAGTTGATAAAGAAGGAAAACAGATTGCACCCGCTTTTTTAAATATTGTTGACAATGGAATTTATCCTTTTGGATATAACACAGCTCCTTTTGATGGCGATGGAATAAAAAGAAGAAGCACAAAAGTGATTGAAAATGGCATTTTTTCTAACTTCCTTTTTGATTTAATAACTGCTCAGAAATTAAATCGGAAATCAACTGGTAATAGTGAACGAAGTTATGAAAGTATGCCCAGAATTCAAGCTACCAATATTTATGTTGAGCCATCTCAAGACTATCCATTAACAAAAATAATAAAAGAGATAAAAGAAGGGATAATCGTTTATTATATGCTTGGTGCTGGTCAATCAAATGTTTTAGCGGGTGAATTTAATTGGGTGATTAACTTGGGATTTAAAATTGAAAATGGTGAGATTATCGGTCGGATAAAAGATTGTATGTTTGCGGGAAATTTATATGAATATCTAAATAAAATTATTTTAATTGGCAGCGAAATCAAAGATTTGGGTAATTATTTTCTTCCACCCATTGTATTAGATAAATGTAAAATAGTAAGTAAAGAATAGATTAACCCAAAAGATTTTGACATTTATCGGTTTTTTATTATAATTTTTCTATGAGAAAAATAATTTTATTAATCTTTTTATTTAATTTTTGTTTTAAACCTTCAATTATTAGTGGTCAAACAAAACCCTATGATGTTTTAATACGGAGCGGTAAGATTTATTTACAAAATCGACAATATGAGAAGGCAAAAGAGATGTTTGAAGAAGCCGTTTCTCAAAGACCCGAGGATCCGGACGGAAATTTTTATTTGGCAATAACTTTAATCTCTTTGGGCGATTATCTTAATGCTGCCCGATATCTTTTGGTACCGGTTAATGATAATAATTATTTAAAAAAGATTCAAAAAGATGAGAATTATAAATTAACCTGTTGGTCCTCTTTGATTGAGGCATCCCAGAATTATTTAGCAAATAATAAATCAGATTCAGCTTTAATTTATGCGAAAGGTGCTTTAATCCTTGATCCGGAAAGACCTTTTAATTATACTTTGCTTTCCCAAATTTATGCCAATCTGAAAATGTTCGATTCCCTTTATGTTCTTGCTCAAAATATGATAAGTAAAGATGCTAATTCGCCACAGGGTTATTCTTTATTAGGCAGTTATTATTTAGCGAAAGAAGACTACGATAATGCATTAAATTCTTTTGAAAATTCTATCAGAAATTATGAGAGAAAGATTAGCGAAGAGAAAGATAAATTAGCCGAACTTTTAAAATTAAAAGAGGAGAAAGAAAAGGTAATAAAGAAATTACTTAATTATCAAAGTGAGAAGAAAATAAAAGAATTTGAGAGTTATCTAAAAGATAGTCTGAAATTTAGAAGTGGAATTGAAAAGGTTGCCCAGTTAGTTTTAGAAATCAGCAGTCTAAATCAAGAATATACTCAAAATCTTTTAAGGGTTGGCTTAATCCAAATGCAAAAGAAGAAGGAAAAAGAAGCGGTGAATACTTTCAAAAAATTATGGGAAGTAGACGAAAAAAATTATGATGCCCTTTTTTATTTAGGCGCTAATTATTATACTCTTTCTTTGTACGATAGTTGTCGGATAACTTTTGAGAATTTAATTTCTTTGATTCTCCGTTGGCCAACCGAAGAAGAGAAGTTAAAAATTAAGGATCTGATTACTGATACTTCCTTAAATTATTTAGAACTTCCTTCCCAATTTTCACCTTATCTATATTATTTAACAAAAGATAATTCCCTTTCTATTTTGGCACCAGAAAGATTAGAAAACGTTTATATGATTCTTGGCGGTGCCTATGCCCAATTGGCTAAATTAGAAAACAAGCCCACTTATTATGATTCGGCTATTAAATATTTTGAGAAAATTATTTTAATAAATCCAAAGAATTTGGATGCTTATCAAAACTTGGCAGTTGTCTATCGGGATAAAGGAGACAGAGAGACAGCAAGAAAATATTTAGAAAAGAAAATGAAATTAGAGAAGGAGTTAAAATGAAAATGATATTAAATATTTTAATTGTTATTTTATTGGCTGGTCTTTTATATGTTTTAATTTACCCTCAATACGAAGAGAGCAAAATTCAACAGGTGAGAATTGCTTGTGATTCCAGTATCGCCTCGGTTATTTATTTTGTTGCCCAAGATACCGAATTTTTTAAAGCCGAAAGAATTGAGCCGGTTTTTGTTTTCTATAGTAATCCTAACGAAGGATTGGAAAAACTCCTCAAAAAAGAATGTGATATCGGAATTTTCCCATGGTTGACCGTTTTTGATTATATGAAAAATAAAAACGAAACTTTAATGGTCTTTACTTCTTATGAATTTCAATCAGGGATTACAGTTGATGCGATAATTATAAATCAAATAAAATTAAAATTAAAAGATAAAATAGTTTTTACTGTTTTAAATAATAAAAAATTTGGTGTTCCTTTTGGTTATTTAGAAATCGTCAAAGAAATTTTAAATCGAATGGGAGTAGATGTTAAAAAAGTCAATTTTGTTGAGGGTAGTTTTGGTGAGATATATGATAAGTTTTTAAAAGGTGAGATTGATGCGGGATTATTTATTGAACCTTATCGTTCGTTATTAATAGAACAAGGTTATTCTTCTTTGTTTGAAGGTCCATTACCCAAAATTTATATGCCCGCTTATCCGGGTTATGCGATTGGATTTTCTAAAGAATTTTTTAATAAGAAGAGAAGAATATGTGCTAAAATAAAGAAAATTACCGATGGGGCGATTGCGATAATTAATAAAGATGCTAAATATGCTCGTCAAGTATATCAGAAATATTTTCAATTTGCTTCTGAAAATGTGCGCTTACCGGATATTCAAAAAACTAGCGCGATGAATAAAGGAGCAATTATTTCTTTATTTAGAAAACTTTATAACGAAGAACCCGATACCACTATTCTCTTTGCCAAGCCTTATCAACTACAATTATAGAAAAGGGGGTTGTGCTAAAGCGGGGGGTTGGCGGTCCCCTGTAACCCGAAACCCGCCTTATGCGGGGCTGACAGGACAAGTTGAGGGGAAAAGTAATGGGTGTCTTTAATAAAAAGGAGGCGATGAAGGCCGGGTCTGACAAAGGCATAACCTACGAACCCCGCCAGGGCCGGAAGGCAGCAACGGTAAGTAGGAAATATGTCGGTTGTCAGGGTGCCTGGTTGGAGCCTTTCTTTTTATTAAAGCCCCATTATTTTTTCTCGAACTTGTCGCACAACCCCCATTAAATCATATTTGTAAACTTGATTCTCTTCTTTTTATTAAAAGTTTGACTTTAAGACTTTATTTTTTATAATTAAAACATATGGAGCGGAAAGTTTTTTCTTTAAAGTATCGACCAAAGACTTTTGATGAGATCTGTGTTCAAGAGGTGGTTGTTAAAACTTTAAAAAATGCGATTTTGAGTAATAAGATTCATAATGCCTATTTGTTTTCTGGCCCCAGAGGCACCGGTAAAACAACTACTGCCAGAATCTTTGCCAAAGCACTAAATTGTGAAGAAGGGATGACAATAAATCCTTGTAATCGATGCAAGATTTGTAAAGAAATTGATAATTCTAATTCTTTGGATGTAATTGAGATTGATGGTGCTTCTAACCGGGGAATTGACGAAATAAGAGAATTAAGAGAAAAAGCAAAGTTTAATCCAATTAAGGGTAGATTTAAAATTTATATTATTGACGAAGTCCACATGTTGACAACTGAAGCCTTTAATGCCCTATTAAAAATTTTAGAAGAGCCGCCACCTTATGTGAAATTTATCTTTGCCACTACTAATCCAACAAAAGTTCCTAAAACAATAATCTCTCGTTGCCAAAGATTTGATTTTCGAAAAGCAACAGTTAATGAAATTGTTGCTCGTTTAAAAACGATTGCTCAAAAAGAAAATATTATCTTAGAAGAAGATGCTTATTATCAGATTGCTAAAAGAGCCGATGGAGCGATTAGGGATGCGGAGGTGATATTAGAGCAAGTTTCGGTCTTTGCTTCTCAGCCAATTAAAGGAGAGGATGTGGAGAAACTTTTAGGGGTGGTTCCGGAAAGAGTAATTTTTGAATATTTTGAAGAATTAAAGAAAGCCGATATAAAAGAAGTTTTAAAATTTTTAGTTAGAATCGAACAAGAAGGAAGAGATCCTTTTGAATTTTATAAAAGTATCGTCCAAGCCTTTCGGACAATTCTTTTAATAAAAAATGAATTACCAAAAAAGGCATTAGGAATTACCGAGGAGGAGTATCAAGAGTTTACTCAGATTGGCAATCTTTTTTCTGATCAAGAGATATATGAGATGATAAATATTTTGATTGGCTATGAAAGATTATTGAAATATACCTCTTTTCCGGAGATTGTTTTGGAAAATTTAAGTTTATCTTTATTAAAATATTTTAAATTAAAGAAAGAGATGGGATTAATTTCCTTGGGTAAAATTTATAGTATTTCACCAAAGATCGCCGGAATATTAGAAGATACAATTATCAAAGAAATTGATAATATAGTCAATATTTATTATCAACCTTTTAAAGGCAAATTAACACTTTTACAAGAGCACGAAGAAGAGATAAAAGAAGTCTTACAAAAGATTTTGAATAAAGAAATAATGATAAAATTTATTCAAAGAGAAATTAAAGAAGAAAAAAAGATTTCTGAAATATTGGATAAGACCTTTGAAGGATTTGAAGAATTAGCATGAATGAGGAGTTTAAGAAAATATTAAGATTTTTAGAAAAACTACCGGGAATCGGCAAAAGAAGTGCTCAGAGAATTGCTTTTTATCTTTTAAAAATGGAGGATAGGGAAATAAAGGAATTTACCAGTTCTTTAATTTCAGCAAGGGAAAATTTGAGAATTTGTGAAGAATGTTTTAATTATAGCGAAGAAAAAATTTGTAAAATTTGTCAAAATGAAAATCGAGATAATAGTTTATTATGTATTGTTGAAGAGCCTTCCCATCTCTTTTTTATCGAAACTACTAAGGCTTATAATGGCAAATATTTCGTCCTTGGTGGATTATTGACGTCGGAAAAAGAAGAGATAATGAAAGAGAGAATAAATAAACTATTAGCGAAAGTAAAAAATGATAAATTGAAAGAGATAATTATCGCCTTAAATCCCACAACCGAAGGTGAAGCCACTTCTTATTATCTTTCTGACCTTTTAAAAGAATTTAATAAAAAGATAACCCGAATTGGTTTAGGACTTCCTTTTGGTTCTTCTTTAGAACTTGCTGATCCAATTACCATTACCAAGGCAATAGAAGGTAGAAAAGAGTTAGGTTAATTTTTTTAAAGGAGGAAAAGAATGCTTTTAGATATTTTTTTAAATCCAAGAAATTATTTTTTAAAATTAAAAGAAAAACCAGAATTTATTATCCCTTTAATTATTATTCTTGTTTTTACTTTGCTTCAATCTTATGTAGCAACTCGTTATACCAATGTTTCTGAAATCATTAAAAGAATGGAAGAAAGAGGAGCACCAAGAGAACAGATTGAAAAGGTGGAAGAATTTATGAGAAGACCAACAAGAGTTATTATCGGTTTAGTTAGTGCTTTAATCATTACTGTTATTTTCCTTCTAATAATCTCTTTAATCTTTAATTTTTCGCTTCCTTTATTAGGTAGTGAAGGTAATTTTATAAAGACCTTTGCGATTGTTTGTGGCGCGGGTTTGGTAACTGCCTTTGGTTCGTTAATTAGAAGTATTATAATTGTTCTTCGTCAATCACCATTTGTGACAACCAGTTTGGCATTATTTTTACCTACCGAAAAAGGACTTTTATTCAATTTTCTCTCTCGTTTTGATTTTTTTACAATTTGGCAGATAATTTTGATTGCCTTCGGTTTGAAAATAGTTTTTGATTTAAAAGGTAATAAATCTTATTATTTTGTGATTGGAATTTGGTTTTTGTGGGTTATTATTTCTACCTTTGTTTTCCGTGGACCAATGAGAGGTTAATTATTCCATTAGACTTCTGACCATTTTCAAATTCATCAAATCCCATTTGGTATCATTTTTTGGTGTTTCTAATATTGCTGGCAGATGTTTAAGTAGTGGATGGTTTAGAATAATTTTAAATCCTTCTTTACCAATTTTACCTTTGCCAATATGCCAATGCCTATCAACTCTGCTTCCCAAATCAGTTTTTGAGTCATTTAGATGTAAAAGATGTAATTTTCTTAAACCGATTAACTCATCCAATTCCCTTAATGTTTTATCTAAACCTTCTTTTGTGGCAATATTATAACCAGCCTCAAAAATATGGGCGGTATCAATAACAATCCCTACCCTTTCTTTATCTTCAACTAAATCAATTATCTTCTTAATACTTTCAAAGTTATAGCCAACTTCACTTCCCATTCCGGCAGTATTTTCTAAAAGAAGCATCACATTATTTTTCACTTTAGAAAAGGCTTCGTTTATTCCAAGGGCAACGTTTTTCAAAGCGGTCTCTTCGTCAGTGGCCATTCTTTTGCCAATATGCATAACCACATAATTAGAACCTAAAATTTCTGCCCTTTCTAATTCGGCAATCAATGCCTGGATAGATTTTTTAAAAATTGTCTTTTTACCCGAAGCCAAATTTGGTAAATAAGGCATATGGACAAAAACAGGATAAATTTTATTTTCTTCAATCTCTTTTTTAAATATCTCAACTTCTTTTAAATTCAATTTAGAAACCCGCCAGCCCCTGGGATTTGTTGAAAAGATTTGAATTGTTTCACATTCTCTTTTCTTTGCCCTTTCCACTACTTTTTTGAATCCACCACTGATCGCAATATGAAACCCAATTCTCATAATTCCATTTTAATAAAATCAATTTAAAAGTCAAGAGTTACATAACTTAACTTTTATTTTTAAATTATTTTATACCTTTATTAAGTAAGAAATAAAAAGTATAATTAAATTTTTCTTTTAAAGATTTTTGTTTTTTCTATTCTTATTTTTAAATTTTTGATTTTTAGTTTAATCTTTAACCGCTCTCTTCTAACACTTTATTAAGACATTTAATAAAATACTCATTCTCTTTTGGTGTACCGATAGTAACCCTTAAGGCATTAGGAAAATCATATTCTTTTAAAGTTCGGGTAATCACTCCTAATTTTAATAGTTTTTCAAAGATAATTTGAGAATCGATAGAAAAGTTAAGAAAAATAAAATTGGCATAGGTTTCTAAGAAGAATACTTTTTTTATCTTTTCTAATTCTTTATATAGATATTTCTTTCCCATTTCGTTATTTTTGATACTTTTCTTTACAAATGCTTGATCATCCAAGGCAGCTGAGGCGGCAATTTGGGCAATTCTGTTTACATGGAAAGGATAACGAACTTTGTGTAAGGCTTGAATTATTTCTGGTTTGGAGAAACCGTAACCAATTCTTAAACCCGCCAGTCCATAAATTTTTGAGAAAGTTCTTAATATTAATACATTTTTCCCTTTTCTTAAATAACGAAAAGAATCGGGATATTTCTTTTCGAGGATATATTCATAATAGGCTTCATCAAGAATGATTAAGATATTATCCGGCACCTTTTCCATAAATTCATCGAGTTCCTTTTTATATACAATTGTTCCCAAAGGATTTATCGGATTATCTAAATAAATAATTTTAGTATTAGAAGTTATTGCCGCCAATATCCTTTCTAAATCATGGCGATAATCTTTTAGCGGTATCTCAATGCATTTTGCACCGGCTACTTGTGAGCCAATTTTTGCTAAAACAAAACTTCCCTTAGAAACGATAAGTTCATCGTTTGGTGGGTTTAGATAGGCAAGACAGGCAAGATAGATAAGTTCAACTGAGCCATTACCCAAAATAATACAATTTTCGTCAATTTGAAATTTTTCGCTCAGTTTTTTCCTTAGATAATAAGCGGTATCGTCTGGATAAAGGAAGCCTTCTTTGATTGCTTGCCTCATTGCTTTTAGTGCTTTTGGTGAGGTTCCTAAAGGATTTTCATTAGAAGCCAGTTTAATTACTTTTTTTAAACCCAATTCCCGGCAAACCTCCTCAATCGGTTTACCAGGACGATAAGGTTGAATTCTTTCTAAATCAACTCTTGGTTGAACCATTTTTATCCTCCCTTTTTAAAAATAAGAATATTATTCCACCAATTAATGAAAAGAAAAAATTAATTAATAAAAATATTAAACTTGCTAACCGAGCATTATTCTCTCCTAAATCGTTTCTAAAAAATATAGTAAAAGAATTCTCTCTAATTCCTAAGCCACCAATGGTGATTGGTAACATAGTAATAATACCAATCAAAGGAATATAAAGAAAATAAGGAAGGAGTTTCGGATTAGTATTTAATGACTTGGAACCAAAATACCAAACTAAGGAAAGAAAAAACTGGATAAGTAAAGAAAAACAGAAATTATAAAACATAGTTAATTGGTGGTTTTTAAAAACAATAATTGATAGATGAAGTTTTTCAATTTTTTCGCCAATTTTTAATATCCTTATTTTGGAATAGATTTTTTTAAATAATGAATAAAACTTTTCGGAAAATAAAATAAAAAGGATTAATAATAAAATCGAAGTGCCCAAAGCATTTAGCCAAAGATAATAAAGATTTTTATTTTCCAAAAAGATAAAAAAAGAGGCAATAAGGGCAAAGAAAAAAAGACCGATAAAGCCAATTGCCCTGTCAACAAAAACTGCGGAAAAAGCCGGTGATAATCCTTTTTCTTTTGTTGTATAAGCAATTCTAATCACATCGCCACCAATTGTTGTCGGTAAGATATTATTAAAAAATAAAGAGGCAAAATAGACTTTTAAAAGATAAGAAAAAGATGAATTAATTTCAATTGCCGAACAGAGCATTTTCCATCTGATGTTAGAAATTATGAGAAACATAAAAAAAGCAAAGTTTGCTAAGAATAGATAATAGAAATTTAACGTTTTTAATACCTTTAAACTTTCTTGAAAGTCAATCTTTTTCAAAAGATAATAAAGTAAGGTTATGGCGATAATAATCCTTAAATAATTAAAAACCTTTTTCATTTTATCCTTTTTTCGATCTCTTCTAATCTTTCAATAATGCTTGTTTGAACTTCTCCTATTAAACCTAAACTAAAAAATAATATACCCGCTAAAATTAATAAGATAACCAAATATAAAAGAGGTCGGTAGCCATGACCTAAAATCCTTAAAATTATTGATATCAAACCTACGATAAAACCAAGAAATAAAGAGAAAAGCCCAATTGTGCCAAAATAAAGCATCGGTTTTTTTAAGAAAGTTAATTGAAAGGCAACCGCTAATAAATCAAAAAAGCCAATTATTATCCTTTTTTTAGAAGAATACTTTGGAGTACCAAACATTCTTTTTCTTAATTTAACTGGAATCTCTCCGATTTTATAACCCAGATAATGGGCTAAAGGAACAATATAACGATGCCAATCTTTTCTTAATTTCATATTTAATAAAACCTCTTTTTTCATTACCTTCAAAGCATTTATATCCCGTACCGGTAATTTAAATAATAACCTTGCTAAGAAATTATAAGTTTTTGATACGAACTTCTTTTCATATTTACCTACTTTATAACCACAAACCAAATCATAGCCCTCTTCTATTTTTTTTACTAAATTGATAATATCTTCTGGTAGAAATTGTAAATCAGCATCATAAATACAGATAATATCACCTTCACAAGCCTTTAAGCCGGTAATAATTGCTTCGGTTTTTCCCTGATTTTTTAAATGTTTTAATATTTTAATATTGCTATATTTTTTTACCTCTTCAAGAGCCAATTCATAAGTTCCGTCATCACTACCATCATCAACCAAAACTATTTCATAATCGTCCGGCAATTTTTCTTTTAATTCCTTAAATAAAAAAGGAATATTATCTCTTTCATTATAAGCAGGTATAATAACCGATACTTTAAATCCCAAGTTATATTAAGTATAACTAAAAAATTAATTTTGTCAAGAGAAAAATTTAATTTTCTTAAATAATCACCAATTTTTTAATAATTATTTATAAATAATCTATTTTAAATGACTTATATTATCTCAAAAGTAAAAAAATAATTTTTATTTGGTTAAATAAAGTCTTTCAGTTATTTTATTATAATCAATTTCTTTTTTCTTTTATCTATTTCTAAAATATAAACTCCTTTTCTAAGTTTGTTAATATCTTTATAAACTCTTTTTCCTGTAATATCATAAATTTGAGTTAAAAATTTATTAGTAATTGGTTTATAATGAAAAGTATCTTCTTTTATATTTGAATTATCTAAGTATTTTATTACTATGCCATTACTAAAATTTAAATCACGGGTGGAAGATACTCCCCCAGCAATTATTTCGTTTCTGTTAACAATTGTTAATGCTTCAATCACCACGAGGGAATCGGGCAAGGAATAAATATGTTGCCACATCATCTCTCCCATTGAATTATATTTGATTAATTGCCATTTGTGAGTAAGTGGATTAAGAACTTCTAAGAAATTGCCTAAAAATATTTCACCATAGGGATTTACTTCCATACAGGTAGGCCAGTCCCAATTTCCATAAAAATAAATTCTATACCAATTGAGATTGCCATTTTGGTCATATTTGAGTAATCTTATTCCTAAATCCGGATAAGGACCATTGCCGGCAATTAAAATATTTCCAAAAGAGTCTAAAGCAATTTCTCCTCCGCTTGCTTCAATATCTCCTCTCACTATTAATGTATCTCCTAATGTATCTGCCTTTATAAAAGATATCCGAAATCCAAGTGGAGGTATAGTTCTTGTAAGAGTACCTGTGATATATAAATATCCGTCCATATTTTCTATTCCTTCAAAACAATGGTGATTAAATAATCTTTGCCAGAGTAAATTTCCCTCTTTATCATATTTTAATAAAATTCCGTACTCAGAACCGGTAGGATAATTGGGCACAACACGGCCGCAAACAAAAATACTATTATTTAAAAAGGTTATGTCTAGAAACTCCGCCAATCTTCCATAATAAAAATTTTTTCTAAAAATAAACTCTCCTTGTCCAGAAAATTTAGCAATAAAACCAAATCTTATTGTATCAGAAGGGATTACACCTATTGTCTCACCCAATCCTACTAAGTAAATATTTTCTTCATCATCAATTAATGCACCTGTTGGCCATATATCAAAACATTTTTGAGAAGAACTTTTTAAAAAGATAGAATCGCCATTTGGAGAAATTTTATAAAGAAAAATATTAGGAATGCTATCTATAAAAACACCAACAATTCCAATATTTCTATCAGGGAAAACGATAAAATTATTAATATAATCTCTTCTTCCAATATCAATCCTTTTTTCCCAAAGAATTTCTTGGGAGTAGGTAAAAGAGAAATAAAATAAAATGGGGGCGATAAGGCT
>JBDRVE010000019.1 GCA_039801725.1 candidate division WOR-3 bacterium
AAATACTCACTCTTTAAAATTAAATACCTCATAAAACCAAAATCACTTTTTAAAAAATTATCTTATTTATTTTTAGAAACTAATATTGAAAGTTTATTAAATTCTTACTTTTAATCATTTATCTTATCAATAAGAAAGACAAAATACTATAATATCTCCTATACAGCCCCCTTCTTCTAAAAGCGTAAAATCCTCCTGTTCTAAAAATCTAATGTTTTGAAAATATATAAAAGGAATATTTATTTAGCCACTAAATAAATAGGATAACAAACGTTAAGCACCTCCATTTTAAACTTTTTTCTAATAATAACATAAATCTAATATCTTTTATTTTATCTATCTCCCCATATATATAATACGAAAAAACACCCATAAAGGTTACCACTTTTTTTATTATTGACTTTTAATTATTTTTAATTATTATAATAACAAGAGATTTTTACTCTTTGAAAATTGGGAGCGATTTAAAAAGGGAAAGTCTCGTAGGTCAAATTACTGAATTAGGGAAAAGAAGATTTTGTATAATCTCAAAAGGCTTAAAAAATAGGGGGGATAATACAAAATTGCTAAACCATTTAAAAATAATGACTTATATTAAAATTTAGTAATTTATATTAATAAATAAATTGGGTGTATCAGTAAGAAAATGGGAGAAGATACGAAAAGGCAGTTTAAGTCAAGAAAAATCAAAGGGATAAAAAGCCCAGAGTCAGAATTCCTTCCCTGATTAAAAAGGGATTTTAAGTTATTTTTTAGAGAAGTTAGTAGCCAATTAAGTTTTTTACTTTATAAATATAATTTGACAAGTAAGGAATTTGCGCCTTCGGTAATGCCCTAAGAAAAATCTTTTGTGCTTTTCCTCAACCGGATTGTAAAAAATATCTGCTATAACTTTTAACATACCTTGGTAAAACTTTCTTTTCTTTCTCTGATTAGTTTTTATATAATTCCAGTTTTTTCTTTGATTTCTTTAAGAAGTCTTCTTCCTAATTTGGCTTATAGTTTTCCCTTGCTTATATGCTTCTTTTTTATTCATTATTTTTGTATAGAAATATAGGTGTCCTTTTTTAATTCTCTTATTCTTTTTAACTCTTTTTGGAAGCCTATTAAATTAAGAAAATTTGGTAACCTGTCTTAACACCTTTACTTTATTTCCTTGATTTTAAAATATTTTTAATTATAATCTTTTGTTTGAAATTACCAATGATAAAATTAAAATTTAAAATTAATGAGAGAATCTCATAGTTTCATAAACTTTGTTCTCTTCCTTTCAGCATTGATAACTTCTTTGTTAATTATTTTTATACTATTCTTTTTGTTATCTTCGGGTTTACAACTATTTAAATTTATTTCTTTAAAGGAGTTTTTTTTTAATCCCGTCTGGAATCCTACAGGCTATTTCAAAAGTGATTATGGTTTATTACCAAATTTATGGGGAAGTTTTATAGTTACTTTCTTAGCATTAATCATTGCTGTTCCCTTCGGTATTCTCTCAGCAATTTTCTTAAGTGAAGAATTAAAAAAGATTTCCTGGTTATATAATCTTGTAAAAGGGATAATTGAACTTTTTGCTGCCTTTCCTTCGGTAATTATCGGTCTTTTTGGTTTAGTCTATTTAGCGCCTTTAATTCAAAGAATTTTTTCTCTACCAAGTGGTTTATGTGTCTTAAATGGTGGAATCATTCTTGCTTTAATGTGTTTACCCACGATTATTTCTATCTGTGAAGCAAGTATTTCACAAGTCCCTTTAATCTATAAAGAAGCTAGTTATGCCTTAGGTGTTTCCCGTTTTCACACTACTTTAAAAGTTGTTTTACCCGCAGCGAAATCGGGGATCATCGCAGGAATTTTATTAGGCTTTGGTCGGGCAATTGGTGAAACAATGGCAATGTTAATGGTATTGGGAAACTCACCAATAATTGCCAAATCTCTCTTTCAACCAACAAGAACTTTAACAACTACGATTGCTATTGAAATGGGCGAAACTGCCAAAAATACCCCCCATTTCTTTGCTTTGTTTATGTTAGGGGTAGTTCTGTTTGTGATATCTTTTGTTGTTAATTTAATTGGTAATTATTTTGCCCAAAAAAGAATAAAAGTAGTAATATGAAGTTAAGAGGTTCCTTTTATTTTTATATATTAGGTATCCCTTTATTTATCTTTCTTTTTTTTATTATTTTTATTACTATTTATTTAGTTGCTAATGGTTATCCAGTATTAAATTTTCGTTTCCTGGTCTCCTATCCTGAAGAACAAATGACTAAAGGTGGTATTTTCCCAGTAATCTTTGGTTCTTTTTATCTTACTATTCTTGCCTTTATTTTTGCGATTATCCCTTCTATCCTTTCGGGAATTTATTTTGCCTATTATGCCAAAGATAATTTCTTAACTTTTACTCTGCGAACTTTAGTAAAAAGTTTAAGCGGTTTGCCTTCAATTGTCTTTGGTCTTTTTGGCTTAGCTCTTTTTGTCCGAACTTTAAATATTGGACTCTCCTTACTTGCTTCTTCATTAACTTTATCAATTCTTTCTATTCCCTATTTAATTACTACTACTGAAGAAGGTCTTTTAAGCGTTCCTCATACCTTTTACGAAGCAGCAATTGCTTTGGGTATACCTAAATGGACAGCCATTAGAAAAATAATTTTGCCTGAAGCAAAACCCCTCTTACTTTCTGGAATTTTTCTTGCCTTTGCCCGATTAATTGGAGAAGTAGCTCCCATCCTTTTTACTGGTGTTGCCTTTTATCTAAAAAGAATCTCTCTTTCTCCTTTAGATAGATTTATGGCTCTTCCTTATCATATTTATATCCTTGCCACCCAACACGAAAAGATTTTAAAAGTAAGACCGATTGCTTTTGCCTCTTCTTTGGTTTTACTTTTCTTTGCTCTCTTTTTTGGAATTATTGCTTATATTTTAAGAATGAAAATAAAAAGATATTATTAATATTAATAAGATGAAAACAAAAATTAAATTTGAGAACTTTTCTCTTTGGTTTGGTGAAAAACAAATCTTAAAAAATATTAATTTAGAAATTCCCGAAAAAAATGTTACCGCCATTATGGGACCTTCGGGTTGTGGGAAAACAACTCTTCTTCGTTGTATTAACCGATTGAACGATTTAATCCCAAATGTGAAAATCTGTGGAAAGGTTTTCATCGATGAAGAAAATATTTATAGTGAAAATGTTAATCTTTTGGCTTTACGGAAAAAAGTGGGAATGGTATTCCAAAAACCAAATCCCTTTCCCAAGTCGATTTACGAAAATATTGCCTTTGGTTTAAAAATTCATAAATTCAAAAATATTAAAGAGAGGGTGATTAAAGCCTTAATTGATGCCAATCTCTACGATGAAGTAAAGGATAATCTCCATCACAGCGCTTTAAACCTTTCTGGTGGCCAACAACAAAGATTATGCCTTGCCCGAGCAATTGCAATTGAACCGGAAATTATTCTATTGGATGAACCCGCCAGCGCCTTAGATCCAATCGCTACCGCTAAATTAGAAGAACTTATCCAGAAATTAAAAAAAGATTACACGATTGTGATTGTCACTCATAATATGCAACAGGCAGCCAGAGTTTCTGATTATTGTGCCTTTATGTATCTTGGAGAACTGGTGGAATTCGGCAAAACCGAAGATATCTTTGTCCGACCCAAAGATAAAAGAACCGAAGATTTTCTTTTGGGAAAATATGGTTAATATTGACAATTTTCTAAAAATCGCCTATAATCTTGTATGTTTGAAGAACGGTTAACTCTTTTGAAAGAAAAGATCATTGAATATGCTAATCATATTGAAAAGATGTTGGAGAAGGCAATAAAAGGATTGCTGGATAAGGAAAAAGGGATTTTACATTTAGTCATCGAAGAAGACGAAAAAAAAGCGAATGACTTTGAAATTGAGATTGACGAACTTTGTGTTGATCTGATTGCCCTTTATCAACCAAAAGCAAAGGATTTGCGAACAATCCTTATGATTTTAAAGATGAATAACGATTTGGAAAGAATTGGCGACCACATTGTAAATATTGCCCAAAGTGCGGAATTTCTTATTGAAAGAGAACCGGTAAAACCGTTAATCGATATTCCTCGGATGGCTAACGAAGCAAGTAAGATGTTAAAGGATGCGGTAAAAGCCTTTGTTGAAGAAGATTCTCTTCTTGCCAAAAGGGTCTGTGAAAGAGATTCTTTGATTGATAATTTGCGTGACCAAATTTTTCGAGAACTATTCACTTATATGCTCTCTGACCCAAGAACCATTGAAAGAGCCTTCCATTTAATCAGAATAGCCCAGAACTTAGAAAGAATTGCCGACCTTTCTACCAATATTGGTGAAGATGTTATTTATATCGTGGAGGCTAAAATTATTAAACACCATAAGGATATTTGACTTTTAGTTTTTTTCTTTTATAATTTTTAACTATGAAGAACCATAATAAATACGAATGTGTAATAATATTAAGTGAAAAGATGAATGAAGAAGAGATAAATAAAATTGATAACGATTTAAAAAATATCTTTAAAAATTGTGGTGCCGATAATATTGTGTTAGATAAAAAAGAAAAAAAGAAATTTGCCTATCCGATTAAAAAATTAGAATATGGTTATTATCTTTTTTATAAATTTGAATCACCGCCTGACACTGTGGACAAGATTAAAGAAAGCATCAAACATAATGAAAATATTTTAAGAAGTTATTTTATTAATTATGGCCGAGATTAGATTAGGAAGAATTAATTATGTAATTTTAATGGGCAGGGCAACCGTCGATCCAACCTTACGTTACAATCCGAAAGGGATCCCTTTTTTAAATTTTCAGATTGCTGTTAATCGGATTTATAAAGATAAAGAGAGCAATGAATGGAAAGAAGTGGCCAATTTTTTCACCGTTGTTACTAGTGGACCGCAAGCCGAAAGATTACAAGAGAGACTTAAAAAAGGAAGTGCGGTAATTGTTGAAGGTGAACTAAGAAGTCGGAGTTATGAAAAAGAGAATGGTGAAAAAAGGAATATTGTAGAAATCTTTGCCCGCCGAGTACAAATTCTTGATAAATTTGCTCCGGAAGAAGTGAGTGAAGAAACTCCGGAGGATATTATTTTACCTGATGATAATCTTGATGACCTACCTTTTTAAAAATGGCAAAGGATAAGAAAAAAGAGGCTAAAAAAATTAAAGAATCTCCTCTTATCCATTTTAAAAGAAATAATTATTTATTATTAATTTTAGGAATCATAACAATTATTTTGGGCTATGTTGTTTTAAGCACCGGTGATATTACTATTGCGCCCATTTTGCTTGTCTTAGGTTATTGTGTTCTTATTCCCCTTGCCCTCCTGTTAAAATTTAAATGAAACTGAAAGGCACAAAGGAAATCAACAAAAAGATAAAAAACCTTGCCAAGAAAATCTATAGAAAACATAAAAAAAATTTAGGTGATTTATGCCTTATTGGTATAAAACGTCGGGGAATAAGCATCGCTCAAAGACTTCAGCAAGAATTAAAGAAACTTACCAACCAAGAAATTCCTTTGGGTGCTTTGGATATCAGTTTTTATCGGGATGATTTACAAATGATTTCTTTGTCACCTATTGTCCGAGGAAGTGAAATAAATTTTTCTCTTCAAGATAAGATTGTCATTTTAGTTGATGATGTAATTTATACTGGCAGAACAGTACGGGCGGCTTTAAGTGAAATTCTGGATTACGGTCGACCAAAAAAGGTTGAATTACTTGTGCTCGTAGATAGGAATCACCGAGAATTACCTATCCAACCGGATTACGTGGGCTTCAAATTTAAGGTAAAGAAAGAAGATTTAATCGATGTCTTTTTAAAGGAAGAGGATAAAAAAGAAGGAATTTATCTTCAAAGAAGGTGAAACATTTATTATCGATTAATGATTTAAGTGAAAAAGATATCTATAAAATCTTTGATTATGCTTCTCAATTTGAAGAAGTTTTAAAAAGACCAATTCCTGTTGTCCCTTCCTTAAGAGGGAAAACAATTTTAACCCTTTTTTATGAACCATCAACAAGAACCCAAACTTCTTTTACTTTAGCCGGCAAAAGGTTATCCTGCGATGTTATCAATTTTTCCTTTTCTACTTCTTCTATTCTTAAAGGAGAGAGTTTATTAGACACCGTGAAGAATATTTTGAAAATGAAAGTTGATGGCATTATCGTTCGCCATTCGGTTGCCGGTGTTCCCCATTTTCTTGCCCATCATTTAGAAAAAGAAAATATATTTGTTATTAACGCTGGTGACGGAATAAATGAGCATCCGACTCAGGCGTTGTTAGATGCTTATACTATTTATAAAAAATTTAAAGATTTTAATAATTTAAAGATTTTGATAATTGGCGATATCAAACATTCCCGTGTCGCCCATTCGGATATTCTGATTTTTAAAAAATTGGGTTGTAAAGTTTTTGTCTCTTGCCCTTATTCTTTTTTACCAGTTGAGTTTGAAAAAATGGACGTTGTTTATCTTCCTGATTTTCGAGAGAAACTAAGTGATTTCGATTGTGTTATCGCTTTAAGAGTCCAAAAAGAACGGCATAATTTCAGTTATTTATCTTCTATCAGAGAGTACCATCTTCTATACGGAATTAAAAAGGAAGATCTAAATAAAATGAAAAAGAATGCCCTTTTAATGCATCCGGGACCGGTTAATTGGGAAGTAGAACTTTCTTATGAGGTGTTAAAGGATGAACGATGTGTAATTTTAGATCAGGTCTTTAATGGTGTGGCAATCAGAATGGCAATTATCTTTTTATTATTTCAAGAAAAATTATGAAAATTGAAAATTTACCAGAATATCTTTTATTAAAAAACGGTATCTTAATTGATTTGGATAAGAAAGAGAAGCGAGAAGTTGACATATTAATAAAAGAAGGCAAAATTGAAAAAATTAGTAAAGGGATCGAGAAGAAGGATAAATTTATAATTTTGGATATTAAAGATTGCTATATCTTTCCTGGCTTAATTGATCTTCATACCCATTTACGGACACCAGGTAGAGAAGATGAAGAAACAATAGAAACCGGAACAAAAGCAGCAATTGCTGGCGGTTTTACAAAAATATGTTGCCTGCCTAATACTGAACCACCGTTAGATAATGAGTCTTTAATCACCTATTTGATAGCCGAAAATAAAAAATATAATTATTGCGATTTATACCCTATCGCCTGTGCTACTAAAAGAAGAGAAGGTAAAGAAATTTGTGATTATTATCTCTTAAAAAAAGCAGGTGCGGTAGCGATTTCCGACGACGGTGCAGCCATCTCCTCTTCCCAAGTTTTAAGATTAGTTTTAGAATATTCTAAAACTTTTGACCTACCCTATTTTAGCCATTGTGAAGATAAAGAATTGGCTCAAGGGGTTATCAATGAGAGTTTCATATCTTATCAACTGGGATTAAGAGGAATACCTGATATCTCAGAAACTATCTTTGCCTTCCGAGATGTTCTTATTGCCAATTATGTAAAAAGCAAAATCCATCTTTGCCACATTTCTTCTAAAAAAACAATCCAAATTTTGAGATTTTTAAAAGAGAATAATTACCAATTCACTTGTGAAACGGCTCCCCATTATTTTACTTTAACTGAAAAGGATATAAAAAATTACGACACTAATTACAAAGTAAATCCACCCTTAAAAAAAGAAGAAGATAAAGAAGAGATAAAAAAGGCACTGCGTGAAGGACTGATTGACGCTATTGCCTCTGACCACGCTCCCCATCTTTTAGCGGAAAAAGAACAGGATTTTGAAAATGCCCCTTTCGGAATTATTGGTTTAGAAACTTGTTTTCTTTTATCTTACGAAGAATTGGTGTTAAAAGGAAATCTCACAATATTTGAATTATTAGAAAAATTTATTACTAATCCCGCAAAAATTTTAGGAATAGAAATAAATAAAATTAAAGAGAATAATGAAGCTGAAATAGTGATCTTTTCACCAAAAGAAAAATATATTTATAGTGAAGATAAGGTAGTTTCTAAAAGTAAAAATACTCCTTTCTTAAATAAAGAATTTAGCGGGAGAATTAAAGCCGTAATTAATAAAAATAAGATATTTTATTTTTAACTTTATTACTCTTTTTCTTCTTTGACAGCGGTAAATTTCTTATAATTTTCAGCAAGTTCTCTTAACCTTTCTTTCACTCTTTTATGAACTTCCTCGGCTTTCATTCCGGTTAAAATCTCTATTCCTTCATCTACGGTTTTTATTGCGTAAATATGAAAGAGCCCTTTCTTTACCGCTTCACAAACCTCTTCTTTAAGCATTAAATCATCAATATTACTATAAGGAATAATAACCCCTTGGGTTCCAGTAAATCCCCTTCTTTTACAAACCTCAAAAAACCCTTCAATCTTTTCATTCACACCACCAATTGCCTGAATTTCACCTTTCTGATTAACTGAACCAGTAACTGCGATATCTTGTCTTAAAGGAATATTACCAATTGAAGAAAGTAAAGCAAAAAGTTCAGCCGAAGATGCTGAATCACCTTCAACACCGCCATAACTCTGTTCAAAACAGATCGAAGCGCTCATAATAATTGGAAATTCCTGAGCATATTTATCCCGCAGATAACCTTGTAAAATTAAAACTCCTTTATCATGAATCTTTCCGGATAATTGGGCTTCTCTCTCAATATTAATAACTCCCTTGGTCCCTACCGATGTTTTCGCAGTAATCCTTGTTGGTCTTCCGAACATATATTCCCCCGTATCATAAACCGAAAGACCATTTATCTGACCAACCACTTTACCTTCGGTATCAATTAACAATATTCCCTCATCAATCATCTCTTGAATTTTCTCTTCTATTAATTTTGCTCGATAATCTCTCATCTCAATTGCCTTGCTAACATGTTTATCTAATACCAGTTCTGAATTATCTTTTTCTGCCCAATAACTGGCTTCTTTTAGAATATCGGTAATAATACCAAATCGTGTTGAAAGTTTATTCTTCCGGCCGCCCAATCTTATTCCGTATTCCACCAATTTTGCAATTGCTCCCGCTGAGAAATGTCTCAAATTTTCTTTTTCAACAATTGTCCTAACAACATTAGCATACTCTCTTATCGTTTCTTCTTTCAAATCCATTGTCCAATCAAAATCGGCTCTTACCTTAAATATCTTCTTAAAATCTTCGTCATAGGTGGCTAGTAAGGTATAAAGAAAAGCATCACCAATCATAATCACTTTCACATTAATGTCTATAGGCTCAGGTTTTAATGCGGTTACTCCAAAAAGAGAATAGGGGTCATAAGCAGTAATATCTACTTTTCTTGTTCTTAAACATCTCTTCAAAGCATACCAGGTGCCTTCCAAAAGAACATCCAAAGCATTCAAAACCAAAAATCCACCGTCCGCCTTTACCAAAGAACCGGCTTTGATTTTAGTAAAATCAGTCCGCCACTGACCCCGCGCATCCCAAACTTTTTCAATGGTGCCGAAAAGATTTTTAAAAGTAGGAGTATTTTCAAAAATAATTGGCGCTCCCACCTCTTCGGCATTATCCACCAAAAGATTTACCCGAAATTCTAAATAAGGGTCGCCAGGTAAAATCTCTCTCATAAACGGAAAAGGAACTTCTTCCTCTTTTTTCTCTTTCTTAAAAATACTGAGATCCTCCAATATCGCTTCTTCCACTTCTTTTAAATATTCATTCACTTTTTCATTCTTTAATTTTTCTTTTATCTCATTTAATCGCTCTTCCAGAATCGGTTTTACTGTTTCCTTATCTAAGGAACTTAATCTTTCTCTGGTCTCTTTTTCTAAATTTCTAATTTCTTTAAATAAATTATTTAACTCATCATTCAAATTTTGAGCCTTCTCTTTAATCTTTTCATATTCTTCTCGCGAGACCCTTCCTTCTTCCACCGCAAAAAGCAAATCAGAAATTTTTACCGGATTTCCTTCCATCATATAAACAATCTCTGGCTTTACCATTGGTGCTGCTTGCTGCAAAGCAAATCCTTCTTTTGCTACTTTCTTTTCAAATTCCAAAACCATCCGATTACTTTTCTCTTTAAAATCATCAATAATAATCTGCCTTTTCTTCTGATAACTATCGCTCTCCAAAACCAGCGGAATATTCCTTTTAAGATATTCAATCAGATCATCCATACTATTTTTAAATACCCGACCCATACCTGCTGGCAAAGTAATTAATTTTGGTTGATCGGGATTTTTAAAATTATTTACATAACATTTATCGGGTGGTGTTTCCATTGATTTCTCTAATCTTTCTAAGAGATATTTTACGGTCGTTGTTCGACCAGTACCTACTGGTCCAGTAACAAAAATATTATAACCACTTGCTTTTATTTCTAAACCAAGTTTCAAAGCCTCAACTGCCCGTTCTTGCCCAATAATATCCTGACAACAGGCCAGATCTTTGGTAGAAGAGAAGCCTAACTTTTTATCATTAATAACAAGTCTTAATTTTTCATAAGGAACCTTATATTTTTCCATAGAAAATTATATAAAATTTATCTAATAAAGTCAATTAAATTATTAACATTATCTTTCCTAAACCCCTATAAAATAGTTATCCTAGACTATTAGGAGAACGGTTTTTGGTAAAATTGGAGATTATTAATAAAAAATAATCTTCTTATCCACAGGGTATTCTACAACATAAAGAAGATTAATAGTAAATTTTTCGTTGGGCTTCAAATTTTTATAATAAATAAAAGTTCCTAAATTTTCATCAATCCTATCGGGTTTGGGTTCAATTTTTATTAACCTTACTTTTATTTCCTCGGTTTGCGAAATCGGTATCTGTTCAACTATCTTCAACTTTCTTTCCCTACCGGAATAGTTTTCAATTTTTGTTTCATAATTAAATTCCTGTTGCTCCCTTTTATTAAAAATTCCTTCCCTTTTTGTAAAAAATTTTATTAATTTTCTTTCTACTTTTATCCTTTCGTCAATACCCAAATTTACGATCAAAGTCTCTCCTGGTGAAAAAGTTCTTATTTTGGTTTTTCCGGTATAATTGTTTTTAACATAAGTTGCCGCCTCGCCATTTAAAAAAACCATTTCTGAGTTATTAAAAATTTTCGCTTGAAGGTAAGCGTTCTTATCTTTTCGGGGATAGATAAAATACTCAAATTCTGCGGGTAGATTTAATCCCTTTAAAAAAAATTTTTTTTCTTCACCACTTTTCAAACTTATCCTCTGCGGTAATAGATACTCTAACGAAATTCCCGCCTCTAAAATCACCAATTCTTTCTCTGCCAAAACTGGTACCATCTCTTCAGGTTCCATCTTTTCTTTTTCATACATTGCTTTAGGAGAAGGCGGAGTCTCCCAATTAACATAGTAAGGAGTAATTTCGGGCACCGTACCGGAGGAAAAAATTTTTCCGGTATTTAAAATCACCTTGCTTGCCTCCCAATCTTCACCGGTCTTCTGACTGATTTTTACATAAAAATTAAATGTTACAAAATTCTCATCCGCCTTTATTTCATAATAGGGGGTAAAAAAACAGGCATTAGGAATATTATAACTAATTTCAATTTCATACTCTCCTGGTTTTGTCGGGGAAACCTCAAAACTAACTTCTTTCTTATTTTCAACAATTGCTCGGATATCTTGTAATTCCTGTTTTAGAGCCGATAATTCTTTTTTAGCCTCATTAATTGAGTCTTCAATTATTGAACTTCTTTTCTTTAAATTAATCAATCTCTCCGATAAAAAACTTAATGCCCTTTCCCAACTTTCCGGAGAAATTTTTCCCATTAAAAGTTCTTTTGAAATAATTTCCGGTGAAGCCAATTTTATTGATAATAAAAATTCTTCTTGTGATTTTATTACCAATTTTTCATTCTCCCAATTTTTAATTCTATCTTCCAGTTCTTTAATCTTTTTTTCTAACTCCTTAACCTTTGGTGGCGGTTCTTCTAAATAAGTTTTTTTAATGGAAACTTCACCAATTTTTAAATTATCACTTTTAATTCTAATTGAATTGTCCTCCAAAAGTCCGGAAAGACCTTTAAAGGTAAGCATTTCTCTTTTTTCTAAAAAGATTCGGGCCTTTCGAAAAATGACTGCGTGGTTGGAATAAATAATTATTAAATCTACTTGGGAATTTAAAGTTAAGGAAATTAAAAAAAAGAGAACCATCATAATATAATTATTATAAAAAACCTATTTCATCTGTCAAAATTTAATTGATACCATTCTTTTGTGTCGAAATCAAAAGGAATTTTTAAATAAAGAACTTCTTTTTCTTTATGAAGTTTTATGTTAAAATAAGTATGATTGTTGGTAAGAATTTCCTTTAACGGTACTTTTATTTCCTCTCTCCGTTCCCTTTCTCTTTGTTTAAATTTTTCAATTTTCGTATCAATCCCTCGCCCATAAGACCAACTTATTTTTCCCTCTTTCGGAATTTTTATTTCTAAAATTGTATCTTGATTTTTAGCAAAATAGAAAAAGAGCGTATCAAAAAGAAAATGATCTTCCTCCGAATAATTGAGATAAAGATTTTCCTTATCACAACTAATAATAATTTTACCTTTTAAATTTACTGAAGTTCCATCTTCTCTACCCAATTCTTCGAAAGTAAAAAATTCACCATTTTTTAAGGTTATCTCTCTTTTTATGGGTAAAACCAAAACCAAACTATCTTTCGTCTCTTGGTAGTCAATAAATAAATGAAGTCTGGGCAAAGGATAGATTTGAGAAGGTTTTTTTATCTTTACAAGAAATTGAAAAATTCCCTTGCTTTTACCTTCCAATACAAAATTTCCTTTTTCAATATCAATCAAATAATTCTCAGAGGAAAACTCCCAAAGAAAACTTACTTTTACTTTTTCATCTAGGGGATTAGTAATAAAAAGTTTAATAGTATCCTCTTCTCGCTGTTCGCTTATTTTTAAAGGAACCAATTTTATTCCTTCTTTAAATCTTTTTTGGGAGATAATTTTTTCCAAACTAAATTTTTCTTTTTGAAATATTGAACCAGGTTTGATAACTACAATAGTTACCTCATTTTTTTCTACTTTACAAAAAAGATAATTTTGAAAAGCACCCTCTTTTTCGTCAAAATAGATTTTATATCGGGAACCGGAAGGACCTACTTGAAAATAATGGATACTATCATAAAAAAGGTAAGTGTAGAAGTGATCGTGACCGGAAAAAACATAGTTCACTTTATATTTTTTAAAAATTTGGTGTAGCGGAAAATCTTTCAACTTTTTCTTTTCGTATTCGTAACGCCAAAAGGGGCGATGAAAAAAAACAAACTTCCAACGGTATTTTTTGTGGGCTTGCAAATCCTTTTCTAACCAATCGATCATCTCTTGGGGCATTTCAAAATAAGAGTTATATCGTGAATTATCTAAAACTATAAAATGAGCATTATCATAAGAAAAGGAATAATAAGTTTTGCCAATTAAAGAAAGATAAATTTTCTCAGATAATTCTGAAAAGATATCATGATTACCCGGAGTAAAATACAATTTTACACCAACTTCTTTCAACATTCTTAATACCCTTTCCCATTCTTTCACGATGTTTAAACTATCTTTTTTATTACCTTCAATCAAATCACCAACATTAATAATAAAATCGGGTTTTAAAATCCTAATCTCTTCAATTATTTTTTTAAAAATTTCGTTTTTAGCTCCTCCGGTTCTATCACCCAAAACAACGAAGGTGAAAGCAAAACAAAAATGCCCAAAAATAAATAAAAAAGAAAAAAGTTTTTTCATAAATCAAAAAGGCGGATGGAATTTTTATCCATCCGCCCTCCTTTTATTCTTAATTTTTATTTTCTGCCACCCGCCCTACCACTATGTTTTGGGTCATGCTGAAACATTGGCCAAGGAGTATTAGCTAACGGTAATCGATTGTGACCAATTATTGCGAAAAGATATTCTTCATTAGCAACATATACAATCCCATTATCTCCTACAACTGGTGAACTTATAAATTCAGCTTGTAATTTTTTAGCAAAAGGAGAACCAAGATTTACTGAAAAATGTTCTTCGCCATTAGGAGTGAATGGATTTATGGCATAAAGATAGCCAGCATCATTATTAATATAAAGAACTTTTTCTTCTGTTCCGGCAAGGCAAGGGGTAGATTTTATAGACGGATTCTTTTGATAACTGTAAATTTTTGTTAAATTTGGTTCAAAAACTTCTATATAACCATCATCGGTTGCTACTATTACCTTTCCGTCCCAACCGATAACCGGACCACCAATAACCTCGGTAGTGGTATCAGTAAAAGAAGCACTATAAGTAATTTGACCATCAAAAGAAATTCCGTAGATTTTTCCTGCGACAGCGATGTATACTAAATTATTACCAATCGCACCTTGACCAAGAATTGGAGCACCCAGATAGATTTCCCAAATCAAATTTCCATTATCAGGTTCTAATTTATAGAAATAGCCACTGTCACTCTCACCAAAGTAGATATTTCCTTGGTCATCCATTATACAGGAACCGTTTATACTTCCTATTGCTTTAAATTTCCATAAAACTTCGCCATTAGCCGTTGAAAGACAATAAAGAGTATCGTTCTCGGAGCCCACAAATAATTTACTGCCGTCGGATGATAATACTGGCGTACCAGTAATTTCTCCCAAACCTGGTTGGGCACTATCTGGATACACCCATTTTTTCGTAAGATTAGGATTAAAGGCATAAATTCTGCCACCAGAATTTCCAATATATATTACTCCATCGGGTCCAATTACTGGTGAAGAAGCAAAATCCTCTCCCGAAATCAAAGCATTTCCTTTATACTTTAACTCTCCGGTACTTGCTTTTATCGCATAGATATTTCCGCCATTATCACCAAAAATTATCAAGGTATCGCCACCATATACAGTAATTGCTGGTGAACTCACAATCTCATCTTCTGCCTGGAAAACAAACACAATATCGCCTGCTGATAATTCTTTTTTCACTTTAAATTCAATTGATAGAGAAGTATCCGACCACGCATACTTATTATCCTGAGCAATCGCTTTAATTACATACGTTCCGGTATCAGCGTAACTTATCGATTCAACAACTGGAGTCCCGCTTGCTACCCAATCGGTAATTGTTTCCCGGCCATCTCCCCAGACAAATTTATAACGAATACTATCGTTATCTGGATCCGTTGTTTGAACAGTGAAAGCATAATTTTTGTTAACCAAACCGCTCGCCGGTCCGGTTAAAGTAGGACGAGCAGGTCTTTGATTGGCAACTACTTCAATAGTTAAAGGAGAGGACCAATCTGAGATTGCTCCTTTGCTGTCTTCTGCTTGAACCTTTAGAGAATAAGTCTTAGATTCTTCAAAAATGATAGTTACTTTTGCGGTATCGCCTGATTTATAATAACTGGTGGTCTTCTTTTCTCCATCCCAAGAGAAATGATATCGAATACTGTCACCATTGGGATCAGTAGCAAAGGCACAATATTCTGCTTCTGCTCCCACACCTACTTTAGTTGGTCCAAAAACTTGAGGAATTTCCGGTGGATTATTTTTCTTTTTACAACCGATAGAAAAAATGAAAACTAAAAAAATAAAAAAAAGAGTTATTTTTTTACTCATCATAACCTCCAGTTAATTTATTCATTATTTTAATAATAATCATTTTTTTTATAATGTCAACTATTTCATTTCTTTATATTTTATTTTAGCAAAAATAACTTTACCAATCTGGGTTTCCATTGTACCAATTACTTCACATTCTAATTCTTTACCAACAAACTTAGCACCGCCATCTACCACCACTTTTATTCCGCCATCTAAATAACCAATACCCTCATCGGCATCTTTCCCTTTTTTCATTATTTTTACCGTAATGATCGAACCTGGTAAAAATACCGGTTTGGTAGCCGAATAGATCTCATCAATTGTAACTACCGAAACTTTTCCTTCCTCATCTTTTAATAAAGGATTAGTAGTTAAAATTACACTATTATCCTTTCTTGCTAACTGGTATAATTTTTCTTTGTTAAATTTACCTCGAAGGATTTTTAATTTTTTCCCAAAAAGAGACCTTAGTTTTTCCAAATTTTGCAAAACCAAATTTTTTTCACCACTTTCATCAATATCTTCACACACAATAATGTTCCCATCCAAAATTCTCAGTTTCAAAAAATTCAAAATGCGCGGATCCTCTAAGCTTTTAAAGTCAATTATAATATTCCTTTCTTTTTTGAAAAACATATTCACCTCCTATTTTAAATTAAGGATTTCAAAAACTTCTCTTAAAGAATTCACCGGAATAATTTCTAAACCATTTGTCAGAGGAGAAATAGGTAAATTTTCTTTGGGTACAATAATCCTATTAAAACCAAGTTTTTGAACTTCTTTAACCCTTTCTCGAACAAAAGAAACCGGCCTTATTTCACCCAATAAACCTACTTCACCTAAAAGACAGGTTAATCTCTTTATCGGACTCTTTCTAATTGCCGAAGCAACTGCACAGATGATTCCTAAATCACTGGCTGTTTCTTTAATCTGCAAAGAGCCAGCAATATTTAAATAGATATCATATCGACCAGTATTAATATCTGCCTGAATATCCAAAACAGATAAAAGAATTGATAATCTTCTTATATCAAAGCCTTGAACAACCCTTTGGGGATAGGAAAAATAAGTAGGGGTTGCTAAACATTGAATTTCTGTAACAATTATTCTTCTTCCTTCTGACAAAGGAACAAAAGCTAATCCAAAAACTTCTTCCTTTAAATGAGGAAGGAAAAGAAAATTAGGGTTTTTCACTTCCTGTAAACCAGATTCTTGCATTTCAAAAATTCCAACCTCATTTGCTGGGCCAAAACGATTTTTTTCGCATCTTAAAATTCGATAATCGGTATTAATATCACCTTCAAAATATAAAACCACATCCACCATATGTTCTAAAACTTTTGGACCAGCAATTAAACCTTGTTTAGTCACATGGCTGATAATAATTATCGGGAGCCCCTTTCTTTTTGCCAAATTTAACAGTGTTAAAGTGGCTTCTCTTACCTGATTAATCGAACCAGCAACGCTAGGGATCTTTTTATCTTCGATTGTTTGAATTGAATCAATTATTACTATCTGGGGATTTAATTCTTCAATCTGCAATACGATCTCTTCTAAATCGGGAGAAAAAAGGAGATAAAATTTTTCGTAATTTGTTTTTAGAGAAGAAAGACGGCTATATCTCATTTTTATTTGAAAAGGATTTTCTTCACTAGAAACATATAGAACTTTAAAACCTTTGTTAAGTAAGGCTAAAGAAATTTGCAGACTTAAAGTAGATTTGCCAATTCCCGGCTCACCACCGATTAAAATTAATGAACCCTTCACTAAACCACCGCCTAAGACCCGATCGAATTCTTCAATTTCCGTTTTAATTCTTTCTTCTTCTCTTTCTTTTATTTCCGCCAAGTTTACCAACTGTCCTTTTTTCTCTTCTTTTTTAACGGTTCCTTTTATTTCTCTAAAAGTATTCCAATTGCCACACATTGGGCATCTTCCTAACCATTTAGAACTTTCGTAACCACAATTTTCACAAACAAAATTCATTCCGCCTCAATCTCTTCTTCGAAAGTCAGATTATCAAATTTCATATATTCATTAATAAAGGCTAATCGAAATTGACCAGTTGGACCGTTTCGCTGTTTAGCAATGATTATTCTTGCCATCCCTTTTTCTAAACTGTTTTCATTATAAAATTCATCCCGATATAAAAGAATTACCAAATCAGCATCTTGTTCAATTGCTCCTGATTCTCTTAAATCTGCTAATTGCGGTATTGGTTTCTTAGGATCCCTTCGTTCCGGACTCCGGGATAATTGAGAAAGACAAATTACCGGAATATCTAATTCTTTGGCTAAGGCTTTTAGAGAGCGGGAGATTTCGGAAATTACTTCTTGACGAGTAGCGCTGCGACTTTCTCTAACTCCTTCAATCAATTGTAAATAATCAATCACTACTAACCCTAAAGAAAGTTCTGATTTTAATCTTCGGGCTTTCGCTCGAATATCTAACACCGATAAACGTGGTGAATCATCAATAAAAAAATCAATATCATAAAAAATACCACAAACCGTAGAGATTCTCTGCCAAGCATCACGGGGAAGATTGCCAGACCTCAATGCTCGCAAACCGATTCTTGCTTCACTACAGATTAACCTTTGAATAAGCAACTCTTTTGACATCTCCAAAGAGAAAAAAGCCACCGGCACCCGATTCCTTACCGCTACATTGGTTGCCAAATTTAAGGCAAAAGCTGTTTTTCCCATCGATGGTCGACCAGCAATAATTATCAAATCACCATTCTGAATTCCAGAAGTCATTTCATCAAGTTTTTGAAACCCGGTTTCTAAACCGGTAAGAAATCGTTTCCTCTGGGAAGCTTCCTCAATCTTTTTTAACGTATCTTTTAATATATCTTTTAAGGGAACAAAACCTTTTCTTATCCGTGCTTCTTTAATAGAAAATATTAACGATTCGGCCTTATCTAGCAAATGCTCAACTGGTAACTTATCTTCCAAAGTTTCTTTCACAATTTGATTTGCCGCTTGAATTAACTTCCGCTTGATTGCCTTTTCTAAAATTAATTTTGCCCACTCTTCTACTCCTGCCGAACTTACCACAAAATTAGATAAATTTGCCAATTCCTCACGACCACCAATCTCTTCTAATAAATTTTGCCTTTTCAATTCTTCGCTGACGGTGTTGATATCTACAACTATATTTTTCTCAAAAAGTGATACAATGGTATTAAAAATTATCTGGTGGGCTTCAGAATAAAAACAACTTCGATCGACATATTCTAAAACTCGTGGGATAACTTCCTGATCGACGAGCATCGCACCTAAGACTGCCTTTTCTAATTCGATTGAATGAGGAACTTCTCTTTCAACCATAATTCAATCTCCTCAATAAGTTTAAAAGCAAAATCTCTTTTATCCATTAGAGGAAGTTCTTTCTTTTTGTTGTCTTCAAAAAGAAGTATCGCTTTAATCTCTTTATGACCTATTGTCTCCACCGGATTTATCACACATATAGAAAGTGATTTTTCCTTTAATTTTCTCTCTCCTTCGCTTAAAAGGTCTTCGGTATCGCAGGAAAAACCAACTTTACAGATTAGTTGGCTCTCTTTTAACTCCTTTAAAATATCAATATTTCTTACTAGTTTTAATATTAATTCTTTATCTTTCAATTTACCCCAAAAACTTTTTTCAACCCGATAGTCGCAAGGAGCAGCATTCATAATTAAACAAGTATTTCCGTTAATCTCTTCCTTTATTGCTTTTAACATCTCTTCATTAGTGAAAGCTCTTTTTACTTTTATTGGCAAAGAAGGATAATACTCACTTCTTCCTAAAATTAAAACAACCTCATATCCCAATTGATAACTGACTTCGGCTAGCAACACACTTAAGAGACCACTGGCACGGTTAGTAATTATTCTAATCTTATCAATTTCACTTTCGGTAGCGCCGCCCGTAATCACAAATTTTATCTTTTTCTTTTCTTCTAACAAAAGAGATTTAACGAAATTTAAAATCTTTTCTGGTTCAGCCATTCTCCCTTTCCCTTTTTCACCACAAGCTAATTCTCCTTCCTCGGGTTCAATTATAAAAAAACCGTCTTTTTTTAAATTTTCGATATTTCTTTGCACCACCTTCTTTTCCCACATATTCACATTCATTGCCGGTGCGATCACTATTGGACATTTACAAGCAAGAACCGAGGTAGTGAGCAAATCATCAGCAATTCCGTGGGCGATTTTTGAAATGACATTTGCTGTTGCGGGAGCAATAAGTAACAAATGAATATTTTTAACCAATTCTAAATGGGGATATTTTTTTTCTTGGGAAAACATTTTCCAAAAGGTTGGATTGCCTGAAAGAGCGGAAAAGAGTAAAGGATTAATTAATTTTGTAGCATTCTTAGTCATCACTACAAAAACATCGGTTTCTTCTTTTTTTAACAATCGAACCAGTTCTAAGGATTTATAAATTGCGATACCGGCGGAAACACCCAAGAGAACCTTTTTGTTTTTTAAAATCATTCTTCCAATTTCACTTCGCCACTCAAAATTTGTTTTAAAGCATAAAGATAAACATTCTCTTTTGCTTCCATCTTGCCTTCTCTAATTAACTCTAAATATTTTCTTGCCAATTTAGCGGCTGCCAAAATTATTTGATATTTATTAAATTTTTTACCATCTTTTTCGATATGAATCTTTTCAGCAGGTATATGAAGGTCACTCATTTTTACCTCCTTTTAAGTTTTGGCATTTCTTTTAAATCTTCTACTCGCATAATGGCTTCTAAATTTTTAATTGTTTCTTTTAAATTATCATTCATTAAATAATAGTCAAAAATCCTTTGGCTTTTCAAAACCTCTTGCCAAGTTTTTTTATCTTTTGCTAACCGAAAATTTAACTCTTTTTCTTTTCTTTTCTCTAATCTTTCTTTTAAAACCGAAAAGGAAGGAGGTAAAACCAAAATTACTTTGCTCTGTTCTTTAAATTGTTTTTTAATTTTTTGCGCACCTTTAATATCTAAATCCATTAAAATTTTTTTCCCTTCCTTCAACGCTTTCATAAATGGTTTTTTGGGGGTTCCGTAATAATTACCATAAGCAAATGTCCATTCCAAAAGTTCTTTTCTTTTAATCATCTTTTGAAACTCCGTAAAAGAAACAAAATAATAATCCTTAGCATCCCTTTCGCCTCGCCTTTTTGGTCGCGTTGTTACTGAAACTGAATAGAAAATATTTTTATTATCTTTTCTGAGTAATTTTCTCACTAACGTTGATTTGCCACTACCGGAAAAACCAACCAAAACAAAAATCTTACTATTCAACATTTCTTACCTGCTCGCGAATTTTATCAATCTCTTCTTTAATCATAATCACTTTTTCCGAAATATAAAAATCTCTTGCCTTACTTGCTAAAGTCTCTACCTCCCGAATCATCTCAGAGACAATAAATTCCAATTTTCTTCCCGAGGATATCTTTTCTTTTAAAGTAGCAAGAAAAAGTTGAGCGTGGGAACGCAAACGACTACACTCTTCGGCGATATCAATCCGCTCCTGTAGTAAAGAAATTTCTTGCAAAATTCGGTTGCGTATCTCTTCTTTATTATTGGGACTTATCTTATTAAGAAGAGCCTCTTCTTTCTCTTTGAGTTTATTAGGGATCCGTTCTTCAATCAACTTGACCAATTTTATAATCCGCATTATGCGCCTTCTAAACTCTTGAGCAATAAACTTTCCTTCCTTTTCACGCATTCTAATTAGATTGGTTAGTGCTTTATTAAAAATTTTCTTTAAATTATCGTACAATTTTTTACTATTTTTTTCTTTCCTTTCCATTTTTAAAACACCTGGAAAGGAAAGAAGAAAATTTATATCCAACTCTCCTTTTAGTTTATATTTTTCTTTTAAATTATTACAAACTTTTAAAATATTCTCTACTAAATTTTCGTCATAAGTAAATTCTTCGTTAAAGAGAGCATCGCTTTCTAAATTTATGGCAACTTGTAAATAACCCCGTTTAATTCTATTCTTTATCCATTCCTTCACATCTGCTTCATAAATCTTCAATTTCTCAGGCATTTTAATTGCTATTTCTAAATGCTTATGATTAAAAGATTTCAATTCAACATTTATTCCGTATCCTTTCCCCTCACCGATTCCGGTCATACTTCTGAGCATTTTATTCCTCCAAAATAAAGGTTACTGGACCGTCATTTTCAATTTTTATTAACATCTTGGCACCGAATACTCCTTTTTCAACTTTTATTCCTTGGTACTTTAATTCCGAAACAAACCTTTCGTATAAACTCTCTGCCACTTCTTTTTTTGCCGCTTGGGTAAAATCCGGTCTTAGTCCTGATTTTAAATCACCGTAAAGAGTAAAGTTAGGAATCACCATTATTTCACCCTTTATTTTCTCTAAAGAATAACCCATCTTTCCTTGTTCGTCCTCAAAAATTCTTAATTGAGGAATCCTTTGAGCCAACTTAACACATTTATTCTCATTATCACTTTCGCCTATTCCCAAAAAAATTAATATCCCTTCTCCAATTTTTGAATATAATTTATTTTCAATATAACACTCGGCTGATTTTACTCTTTGTAACACGCACCTCAAGGAAAAACCGAAAGAAAATTTAGTGTTTTTTCAGATATTCCAAAATTGCTTTAGCAAACTTCTCAGCTGCCTCTGGCCCATTAGCGGTAATTACATTTCCATCAACAACTACATCCTTATCAACATATCTCACATTGGCATTTTTAAACTCTTCTAATGCTCGTTTATCCTTAAAACAGGTTGCTTCTCGCTCATTAAGCACACCACTTTTCACAATCGTAATTGGTGCCAAACAGATACCTGCCAAAAGTTTATTTCTTTCATTAAAATACTGACAAATCTCCCAAACCTTTCTATTATTCCAATAAAAAACCGAACCAGAACCGCCAATCAAAACAAAACCATCATAATCTTTATAGTTTAAATTTTCCAAAGAAATATCTGGCTTTACCTTCATTCCCAACATACCCACTGCTTCGGTTGTCTCTTGCGAAACAACTGTTATTTTTATACCAGCACTTTTCAGATAATCATAGGGGATTTTAAACTCTTCGTCCCGAAAATCCTTAGGCGCAATTAAAAAGATAAGTTTTTTTTCAATTTTCACTTCTTCTTTTTTTACTTCTTTCTTCTGTCCACAGAAAGCAAAAAGTAGAAATACCAAAACAAAATATTTAAAAATTTTCATAACTTATAATTTTAATTAAAGATTAATGAAAAGTCAATATAAATTTATTATCTTTTTTAAACTTCTTTTATTCTCTTTTAGGATTCTTATAAAATAGATACCCTTCCGTGTTCTGTTATCCAGATAAATAGGTGGTTTTTGGTTTATTACTTTTAAAAGCTTTCCATTAATATCATAAATTTCTATATTTATTTTCTTTTCTTGATTGCTCATAATTAAGGGTTTATTTTTAGTCACAATTGGCGAAATATAAATTTCGCTACTTCTCTCTTTTTTATCTTTTTCCCCAATATCAACACCTAATATTCTCTCTCTAAATACCTTTTCAGCTAAATAACATGCCTTAGCCAAAGGAATAGTATCTCTTTGGTTAGGCGGTGCACCTTCGTTACCATAGGGAGCAGCAATAACTGAAAAATAGAAAATCTCACAAGAACCAGGAAAAAGATCAAAAGGTCCGATTGACATAATAAACGTTTTATCTCCCAGAATATCATCAAGAGTATCGTAAGGTTCGTACCGGCGGGTGATATGATCGTAGCCAACTAATACTAAGTATTTCTCTATATCTGTTTCTGGAGCTTGCCAAATAGTTATTTTTTTACAGGCACTTATCTGCTCAATGCCCAAAGAGTTATACAGATGGGCAACTGCTACTGCTCCCGGTGTGCCTCTTTCCCATACCCTACTGGGATATTCTCGGTTATCGGAATCAAAAATAAAAGCAACATTTTTTATTCGGCATTTATTGTCTCATTGCCTATTCTAATTCTGAAGGTTTTATCTAAAATAAGACCATACATATCATCGGAATAAGCACCAACATCCCCATCAAAGGCAATTCCTAAATATTTATTGGATAATCATTATGATTAAATATCTCATATTTCAAAAAGAAAAAATCTTGGGCGATTGTATCAGAAAAAAGATAGCAGGTTAAAGTAATATTAATACCCATTGGTCTGGTATCGTTTGGCCGATGATAGGAAGGATCGGAATCGCAAAAACAACACCAGAAATCTGCTTCTGATAAGGGCATTATCGGCGCCATTGGAAATCTTTTCTTTGGCGGTGGCCAATCTTCAGGATATTTATAAATTCTATCAGCCGAATCTAAATAACCATTTCGCCAGTAAAAAGTAAGTGTGGGCACCATTTCGGAAGTTCCATTAGATAAATCATAACCCACACTTACCAAAGTATCACCCTCTAAAATTCCACCAACCATTAAACCAGCACCAAAGATATAGAAGTTTCTCAGAGGTCTAGGCCAACTGCCACCAGCAAATTGTGAAGGAATATCAAAACCCCATATTCCATAATTAGTAATTGGAAAAGACCAGCGATTATGATTTACCCATTTTATATCCCAGATTGCCAACACTAATAATGGAATTAATAAAATAAAAAGAAATCTTTTCATTATCTTATATAATGATTTAAATCTGATAAAAAGTCAATATAAAAATAAAAGAGGGGGCTTTTATGCCCCCTCTTGCTTTTTAGTATAGGAAAACAGCTACTTCTTTTCTATGAGATTAAGCACCTTTTCTCTTTCTGGTTGAGGAAGTGGCACAAAACCAACTTCTTCAATTATCGCATCACCTTTTGTCAACTCCCATTTAATAAAGTCTCTTAAGATTTTACCTTTATTAAAATAGAAATATTCTTTATTAACAATATGATATAATGGTCTTGCTAATGGATATTTAGAAAGATTATTAATATCCAAAGGAGTATAATATTTTCCATCTTTCTCATTCTTTATCTTTAGAACCTTTATTCCTTTTATTCCTTTAATATATCCCAAACCAACATAACCAATTCCGCCTTTGTCTTGAGATACCGCATCAACAATTGCTGCTGTTCCTGCCATCTGTTTCATATCCGGTGAATAATCTCCTTTTAAAACTATTTCTTTAAAAAACTCATAAGTTCCGGATGCGGGATTTCTGCCATAAAGAGAAATTTCCTTATCAAAAGATTTCACTTCTCTCCAGTTTTTTATTTTTCTTTGATAAATATCTTTCAATTCGCTTATTGTCAAACTTTCGATTGGATTATTTTCGTTTACAATAATGCATAATAAATCATAGGCAATTGGAATTTCTAAGTATTCTACATTACTTTCTTTTAATTTGTTTTTTTCTTCTTCCTTTAACTCCCTTGAAGAATTGGCACACATTACCTCTTTATCAATCAAACCGGCAATACCAACACCACTACCACCGCCCATTACGGTAATATTTGCCTTTGGATTTTCCTTTAAAAACTTCTCTACTAAGGCACTTACTAAATTAACCATCGTATCTGAACCTTTGATAACTAGTGTCTCTTGACGAGGACAATTTAAAAGAAGCAAAAACAAGGCAAATAAAAGAATAAACCGTCTCATCTTTCTCTTTTAGAAGTATCCTTGTAATTGAAAGATAAGTTTCATTAATGTGTGCTTTTCAGCATATTTATAATAGGCGATATTGGGCATTACTTTTAAGTTATCTCCGTAAATAAAGTAATTTAGTCCAAAGGTAAGTCCCCATTCCTTATTAGCATTGCTATCCTTTTTTCTAAAGTCAAATCGGAAAATTGGCTGGATTTTGTCAATTTGATAGCCAAGAATACCATAAAATCCCGTTGGTTTTTTAACCGGTTCTTTTTCCTCCCTACCAATAAGATATTCAAATATTATTGTGAAAGGTGATTTTGTATAACCTGCTTCTAAACCTAATCGAAGATAAGGAAGTAAGTCTCTTATTTCACCAACTCCTTTTTTCCCATAATAAAAGTTTGCACCGATAAAACTTTTTTCTATTGATTTTAATATAAACCTGCCCGAAACATCTTTCCATTCATTATCATCAGTAGGCGCTGTCCTTCCTGTGCCATTTACGAGATTAAGATTTATTTCAAACATCTTTGCTTTATGGAAGAACCCTAAACCGAAATCCCTTGTTGAGACCGGAGACCTTAAAGAAGAAATCAAAGAACCTTCAACAAAATGAACCTTATGAGCAGATGTGGCAACCTCATATCCTAAAAGTTGTTTGAATTTACCTAAACGGACTTCTGTCTCTTTTGTTGGTGTGAGAGCCACATACAAATCATAGGAATACCAGTCCTTACCAGCAATATCAAAGTAAACCTTTCCGTAAAAGATATTTTCGTATTCTAATTTGAAATCTAAATAAGTTCTTGGGATATAAAAAGTATTTGTACGTTTGGTCATATTATCTTGTTTTTCAATAGAAAAGAGATATCCGCTGAGAATATGGGGATTCAAGGTAAGTTTGAACTGGTCTTTCTGATAATCAATCGCGTAAGAAAAGTTGATTAAAAAAATAAAAAAAACCACAACAATTACTTTTTTAACTATTTTTTCTTTCATCATCCTCCCTTGTTAACACTCATTATAATAAAAATTTTTTAAAAATCAATTAAGAAGTTAAAAAAATTTTTAGACCTTAAAGATTAATATTTTATTTTACTATCAGTTTAATAACACCTTTTTCTTTACTTGTCTCTAATACTAAGAAATAAACCCCATTTACTAAATTATTAACTAAGATTTTTAATTTGTGATTACCAGCAGGAAGGTATTGATTGTAAGTTTTTAATAAATAGCCTGAATTATTATATATTTTTAAAACAACATTATCAGAAAGAGAAAGATGGTAATAAATTGTGGTAAAGAAGTTACAAGGATTGGGCAGAACTTTCAAAGATGATAAAATTTTATTTTCTCTTTCTTCTTTCATAAAAACTTGGGGATATCCTTGAAAGGCATAAAATATTCCATTCATATGACCAAAATAAACACGGTGACCAGGACCGATTGCCGGTGAAGAAAAGAAACTCTGGCTTGAAGAAATTGAACGAGAACAGAGAATTTGACCGTTTGGTGAGACCACATAGAAATTTCTATCAGAACCAAGATAAATATTTCCTAAGGCATCAATTGCCGGTGCTGAATAACTGCTAAAACCAGAAAGGAACCAACGAATATTACCATTACGAGAATCAATACAATATAATCTACCAGAAGCATTTATATATACTGTTGATTCATTAGCAATCGCCGGACAACTATAACCAGAAGAAGCAAGATTAGTCTGCCATTTTAAACTACCGTCAGGTTTGATTGCATAAAGAAGATAATTAGAGTAACCAACACTCAAATAAATAACTGAATCATATCCTACTGCCGGTGTGGCGAAATCTGCTTCACCAAGAAGATTATAACTCCAAGCTAGAGAACCGAAAGGATTAAATGCCCAAAGTTTGTTTTGACTTGCCCGAGTAGTTGCTACATAAATTCTGCCATCATGTCCAATTGTTGGCGAAGAATTTACATCTCCTTCTAAATAAAAAGCCCAAACTAAATTGCCAGCAGGGTCTAAAGCATAAAGGCTATCTGAATAACAAGCAAAATATACCTTTCCATCTTTACCAATTACTGGTGAATGACTAATAGAAAGCAAATTATGACTAGGCCAGGACCATAATATCTCACCATTAGAATTAAGTTTTATCAATTTTCTACTTGTCGTTATATATATATTCCCACTGTCATCTAATGCCGGTGTTGAAAAATAAACTGTTGCTCCCAAGGAAGTACGCCACAAAAGTTCACCATTAGAATTTAAACAATATAAATAACCATCCCGCGCACCAAAAATTATCCTTCCTAAATTATCCACTACTGCTGAACCGGAAATTTCAGCACCCACATTATAGGTCCAAGCAATTTCTAAAGAATCGCCGACAATAAAATCAGAACGTCCGGTTCTTTGGGAATCGTGATGATAGCAAGCCCAAGGATGGGTTTGAAAATTTTCACCAAAGAGAACAAAAATTCCCAAAAGAAAGAAAAATATTAAAAACCTTTTAATCTTCATTTTCAACCTCCTTTAAATAACTTTTAACTCTTTTAATAACTTCTTTAACTTCTTTTACCTTCAAAAAGGGATACAAAGGTAGACTCAAAACCTCTTTGGAAAATTCTTCTGCCTTTTTACATCCAATTATCCTTGAATTGTTTTTAAAAATTGGTTGATAATATAATGGATAAGGATAATAAATCTTTGTCTCAATCCCCAATCTCTCTAAATAATTTTTTAATTTTTTATTATCTTTTACCCTTATTGTGTAAATATTGTAAGAATGGATTTTATTATTCTCTTCTTTTGGACAGACCAAAAGGGAACCTAAATTTTCATTATAAATTTTGGCAATCTCTCTTCTTTTTTCTAATAGAAATTTTATTTTCTTTAATTTTATTCTTAAAACCATTGCCTGAATGGTATCTAAACGGGAATTAAATCCAATATCATCAACAAATTCTTTTTTTAAATCGGGATTTCTTAATTCCTTTATTTTCTGATAGAAATAAAAAGATTTTGTCAAGCATAAGCCACCATCACCAAAGCAAGATAAATTCTTTGTTGGATAAAAAGAGAAACAACTAATCTCACCAAAAGAACCGCAATAATTATCTTTATATTTTGCTCCAAAACTTTGGCAACAATCTTCTATTAAAAAAAGTCCATATCTATTTTTTATATCAATAATCTCTTCCATATCACAAGGAAGCCCAAATAAGTGAACAATTATTATCCCTTTCGTCTTTTTAGATATTGCCTTTTTTATCTCTTTTGGCGAAATATTGTAATCTTCTTTGATATCAACAAAAACCGGTTTTGCTTTTACTTTTAATATTGCCAAGGCAGTAGAAATATAAGAAAAAGAAGTAGTAATTATCTCATCTCCTTCTTTCACCTTTAATGCCTTTAATGCCAAAATCAAGGCATCGGTCCCGGAATTAACACCTACCGAATAAAAATTATTATTAGAAGAAAAGAATTTAGAAAAGTCCTTTTCAAAAAGTTCTAACTCCCTTCCTAAAATGTAATCACCCTTTTTTAAAAAATTATCTATTTTGAAATCTCTTTTAAAGAATTGATATTCCCTTTTTAAATCAATAAAAGGAACTTTCATAACTTTCAATTATTCTAAAAAGAGTTATAAAGAAAATCAATATATTTATCAAAAGGAATGAAACCTAAAATTTTATCAATACAAAATTTCCTTAAACTGTAAACTATTTTGTTATTAAACTACTCCTCTAGTAAATTTTAAATAAAAATACTCATCAAGGATTTTGAGTATAGTTCGTTGAGAGTAACCGTAAATAAAACGCGTACTTTCAAACTCTTTATAATACCACTTTTTAAGCTTTTCAACATTTTCTCTTTCCCTCTCAAGAACATCTTTTAATGCTACACAGAATTTTACATAGTTATCTGCGTCAATTCCTCTAAATCTAAGCCCTTCTGCTACTTTATTGTCCCATACTGGAAAAAATGAAGGTGCTAATATATGTAATGTTTTTGCCGCCGCAATAAATTGTCTTTTCTTAGTCTTCAATATACAAGTAGCGAGAGTTTCATACATCTCTTTTATACATTTCTTATCATTTTCATTCAAAGAAGTAATTTCCCTTTTCCTAAAACCATCTATTCTATCTCTATTTTCTTCTACCCATCCTTTAAGCTTATCAGGCTTAAAACCTCCGTATCGAAAAGCAGCATTATTCCAAGCAATAAGAAATAATGTTGCAACATCACTTACTGTTCTCAAATTTTTATCCCAGTATTCATCAATTAATTTTCTTGGTAAATCATACTCCACATCTACATCTTTTGAAAGACTTTGAGACGACGAAAGCACTTTTTTTATTTCTTCAAAATTTAATGTAATTGTAATTTCGCACATCCTTTACCTCTTTTTTAAAAATTTTTCTTACTTATTAAAGAAATAAACTCTTCTTTAAAGGAGCGTTGCCCATTTAAAATCCAGTTTTTGTAAGAATTAAAAAGATAATATAAATTACCCATCCCTTTGTGCCAAATGGTATGTAAGGTGGTTAAAGGAATCAATTACTAAGGATTGCATTGTCAAAGATTTTGAATTATTATTAACAACAATTGTGTCAATATCTATCGTTACCCATTGGTAAAAAAGAAGGAAAATAATTATCATAAAGAATTATAATTGCCTAATATGGAAAGTCAATAATTATTTTTTCTCTTATTGCTTTTACTAAAAAGTGTGTTAAATTTTAGATTTTAATAACGAGTACTATATAGGATACCGATATAGGGATAACCCTATACCCATTTAAGTCTTTGATTTATAAAGACTTATAAGTATATACCCCCTCCCCCTATCAAAAATAATCTTATTTTCTTGACTTTTTAATATATTTTTATATCATTATTTATGATTAATTTTATCTTTATTTCTCTTCTTATCTTACAAATTGAAACCTTGCCTTCGCCAGTGATTAATAGAAATTCTTTTGAACTCCTCAGTAATAGCCGATATTCTTTCCATTCGGGTTTTAGTAGCAACTTATCCAATCAAATTTTAAGTAATATTTTATGGGCAATGGCAAAGGCACCAATTATTGGCTCTTATCGGGAGATTTATGTTGCTAAACCAAATAATTTGTATTTATACAATCCCGAAAATCATACCTTAAATTTACATCTTACTGGTAATCGACGTTCTAATAGTAATTCTGCTTTTGAGATTGGTGTTGCTACCGAAAGATATGAAGAAGCCGGTTTTATTATTCAACTTGGTCTACTTGCTGCTACCAGTTTTTGGGATTCTCTATCTAATGCGGTTTCCTGTCCAATGCAAAGCGCAACAAATTATGCGAATAATAACTGGTCACCTATTCATCCAATTAGACTTGTTAATGTTTATGGTTTTTCTCAAAGAAGGGGAATTGATACTACGAATATTGCTATCTCTTCTGATTCTTCTTTACCAAGACCGGTAATCTATCAACATGATACTTTTGAAATATTAATAAGAGATTTAAGTTTTGATACGATTTTTTTACCCTCTCCCCTCTCTATTGAAAAAATTTCCCAAATCTTATGGGCAGGATATGGTGTTACACCCCATATGACCGCCAATAATCGTCGGGGGCTTACTGTTCCCAGTGCCATTGCTAATTATTATTTAACTCAAAAAATCTATCTTGTTAATGAATATGGTGTCTATCGCTATCATAATCGCCTGCCACCAGGAACAAATCTAACAACTGCTGACCATAGAATTGAAGTAATTGTTAATGAAGACCGAAGAAGTGCTTTGAGAAATGCTATTCCGAGAATTCCTCAAACAGCACCAGTTTATATTATTATCTGTGTCGGTGATACCAGTTCTAATTATCATCTCTTAGAAGCCGGCTTTGTTGGTATCCAAATGTTATTACAGGCAAAATCTTTAAATTTGTCTTCTTCTTTAACCCTGCCTTTATTACCTAATGAAAGAAATCTAATAAGAGAGGTTCTTTCCTTGCCCAGTTCTGATTTTCCAGTAATTATCTTTTCTTGTGGCGAAAAAATTAGCGAAATAAAAGAAGGAAAGAAAGTAAAGAAGGAAAGTTTTGGAAGATTTAAGATTTATGACTTTTTAGGAAGAAAGATATTAGAAACTAATAAACCAATTGATGCTTCTCGCCTTAAAAAGGGAGTTTACTTTATCCTTTACGAAAATCTCTGGAGAAAGATTGTTGTTAACTAAGAAATATATATCTTTTCTTTCTCTTATTCTCTTTTCCTGTGTTCCTTTTGTAAAAAAGGGAAAAATATATGAACCAAATATTCGAGTTTTAATTAGTTTTGAAGAGGATACCTTTTCTTTAAAAGGCTATTTTACTTTAACCCAAAAAGATAAAAAAATTGAGATAAGAGATAAATTAATTAAGATAAAAGATAATAAAATATTTTTAAGAGATTCCCTTCTGTTTGATTTTGCTTTAGAGCCGGTTATTTTAACTCCCTATCCCAACACTAATCTCTCTTTTCGAGATAAAACCTATCGGGGATATTTTAAGATTGTTTATGATGCTATTTGGAAATATAAAAAACCTTGCTTAATAAACATCCTGCCCTTAGAAGAATATCTTTATTCAGTTGTTGCCTGTGAAATTGGTCCGATTGATGAGGAAAATTACGAGAGTGCCAAAGCCCAAGCAGTAGCCGCAAGAAGTTATGCTTTATTTAGAATGCTCCAAAATCAATTAAAATTTTATGATATCTTTGCTTCACCAAATTTAGACCAGGCTTATGAAGGAAAAAAGAGAGAAACCTCTTTAACAACGAAAGCAGTAAAAGAAACAAAAGGCGAGGTTTTAATTGATAGTAAAAGAGTTTTTAAGGCAATGTATCACGCAAATTGTGGTGGTATTCTTTATAATGGTAAACGGGATTCCGAAAAGTATTCATTATCTAAAGCACCTTTTTGTAAAAATAGCAAAAATTATAAATGGGAAAAAGATTGGGAAATTAAAAATTTTACGGAAACCTTAAAGAAAATAATTAATTACCAAAAGAAAAAACCATTAAGAATTAAAAAGATAAAATTGGAAAAGGAAAGAAAATCCCAAAGGGTAAAAAAGGTAAGGTTTTATACTAATGGAGGAATCTTCTATATTTCCGGTAATAAATTTCGTAATCTCTTTGGTCTAAAATCAACCCTCTTTGAGATAAAGGCTACCCATAATAAAATAAAAATAGTCGGTTATGGCTACGGTCATGGCAAAGGAATGTGTCAAGATGGAGCAATGGCAATGGCAAAAAAGGGATATAACTATAAAGAAATCCTTTCCCATTATTATCCCAAAAAGAAGATTAAGAAGCTCTATTAATGAAATTTCTTAAAATTCTTATCTTTCTTCTCTCATTTATTATTCCCTTATTGACCGCTTTTTACTTTTATCAAAGATTTTTAAATACAAGTTCCTCGCTTGATGGACTTTCTCATTTATATATTGCCAAAAATATTATTCATAATGGTAAATATTCCACAATTAAAAATTTAGGAACGGTTTGGCTTCCCTTATATCATTTACTTCTTATTCCTTTTGTCTTTTTTGATATACTATATTTTACTGGTTTTTCTGGTACTATTTTAAACATACTCATTTTCCTTTTAATTACATATTTTCTTTTTAAAATTCTTCCCTATCCCTATTCTCTTTTTTCTTCTCTTTTATTCTTATTTTATCCCTATTTATTAGTTTATACTATATCACCAATGACCGAAATTTTAACAATCCTACTTTTGATTTCGACATTCTATTATTTTCTTAAAGATGATTTAGATAAATTAATTTCTCTCGTTATCTTAGGAACATTAACCCGTTATGAATTTTATCCGATTGCCTTTTTCCTATTTTTCTATTACCTTAAAAAATCAAGAAAAGTATTTTTATTCTTTT